>CAKZSF010000333.1 GCA_937920575.1 uncultured Sphingomonadaceae bacterium
TGCAGCACGGCCTGCCCGCTGGCGTCATACATCCATTGCACCTGCTCAGATTTCATCGGTGGCGGGCCGTCACGGGCCTCTAGATCGAGCAACTCGGAATAGAACTTCGCCGAAGCCGCAAGGTCTGCGGTTATAATGTTCACATGGTCGAGCCGTTCGACAATCATTCCTAGAGTGCCCCTTCATAAGTCGCCAGCAACCGCGCCCAAGCGCGTTCAGCCTCTGCCCTGGCATAGGCCGGGTTATCCGGCACGCACCATCCGTGGTCTCCTCCGTAAACTTCGATCTCGGCGCTGATCGAACCCGCATCGGCTGCTGACTGCAAGGCGCCCTTGTCCACCGGCGCTTTCGCGTCGTCATTTTTGGCAATCGCGATCAAATAGCTGGTGCCTTGCTCAAGTATCTTGTGCGGGCTGTCGGCATCGTCGCGCACCAATCCACCGCCGTGGAAGCTCGCCGCGGCCTTCACCCGATCCGGGCGTGAATGCGCAGTGTAGACTGTGAACGGCCCGCCCATGCAGTAGCCTTGCGTCCCGATACCTTTAGCGGTGTCGACCGTGCTCTGCTGATCCAGCCAGCTGACCAACGCATCGGCATCACGCATCACCGCGCGGCTCGACAACTTTTCGCGCCATGGCCGCACAGTTTGAAAGCCATCGGACTCACGGAACTGAACAGAGTTCTCGAACTGGTCGGCCGGAACGTCGCGGTAATAGGGATTAGCGACGAGAACGGCATAGCCTTCCCTCGCCAAACGCTTCGCCATTTCGCGCTTGGATGATCGCAAGGACGCAATATCCGGCCAAAGGATCACCGCGGGGCTTTTTCGACGCGACGGACGCGCGAAATAGGCGTCCATCGTCCCATCTGCGGTTGCGATCGAGACCATCCCCTGATCTATTTGCGTGGGTATCTGTTCGTCGAAATTGGCCGACTGTTGATTGCCAGCCCCTGCAGATAATTCGCCTGAACATGCTGTGATTGCCGCAGCCCCGCTCAACGCGGCAAATTGCCGGCGGCTAAGCCCTTTGTCGGTCAACTTCTTATCCCAGCCTGCCAGATCGCTCTCGTCACACATCGCGTATCTCCTTGTGGAGGCGATGATAGGCGCGAATAGCTGCGAGGCAAGTTAGCCTTTGAATACCACCGTGCGGCTGCCGTTGAGCAGCACGCGATCTTCCAGATGCAGCCGCACCGCCTCGGCCAAGACGCGGCGTTCGATATCGCGGCCCTTGCGAACCAGCTCGTCCGGCGTGTCAGCATGAGTAATCCGCTCGACATCCTGATGGATGATCGGCCCCTCATCCAGATCGCTGGTCACATAATGCGCGGTTGCACCAATCATCTTCACGCCGCGCGCATGCGCCTGATGATAGGGTTTTGCACCTTTGAAACCAGGCAGGAAAGAGTGATGGATGTTGATGCAACGGCCACTGAAATACGCCGCCTGTTCATCCGAGAGGATTTGCATATAGCGCGCCAACACAACCAGCTCTGCCCCGGTTTCCTCGGCCAATGCGCGCACCTGCGCCTCTTGTTGGGGTTTGGTGTCTTTGGTGATCGGCAAATGATGGAACGGCAAGCCCGCCAAATCGACATGCTCGATTGCGCTGGCTGGGTGGTTGGAAACAACCGCCACCGGCTCCATTGCCAGCTCGCCAATCCGCCAGCGATACAGCAGGTCTGCCAGACAATGGTCGAACTTGCTGACCATCAGCATCACGCGGCGCGGCCGGTCGCGTAGCGCAAGTTTCCAGTCCATCGCATACTCATCAGCCAGCGCTGAAAACTCAGCCTTCAACTGTTCGCGCGGTGCGGCGCCCGGATCAAACTCAACCCGCATGAAGAAGCTCTCGCTTTCCCCGCAATTATACTGTTGGGCCTCCAGCACATTGCCGCCGCGCTCGAACAGGAAGTTCGTAACCTTGGCGGTGATGCCCGGCTGATCAGGGCACGAGAGCGTGAGGACGACAGGTTCCGACATCTTAGCGTCCGCCCAGCGCGGCCTCGCTCTCGCTCATCAGCGAGGCCATGATATCACCAACAGGTTCTTCAGCCTTGACCATGCCGACAGACTGCCCCGCCATCAGCGAGCCGCCTTCGACATCGCCATCAATCACCGCGCGGCGCAAAGCCCCTGCCCAATAGTGCTCAATCTGCAGCTGCGCCTCCATCATATCGACTTCTTCGCGGTCGAGCTTGCCAGCGACTTCGATCTGTTTCTTGGTGAATTCCTCTGTGCCCTTGTTCTTGAGCGCACGCACCGGGATCACTGGCAGGCGCGGATCGACTTGAACGCTGGTCTCTGCATCGCGGGCCTTGGCGCGGAAAAACGCCTTCTTGAAATCCGGGTGCGCGATGCTTTCAGTGGCACAGGCAAAACGTGTGCCGAGCTGCACGCCAACTGCGCCCATTTCCAGATAGCTTGCAATCGCTTCGCCGCGCCCGATGCCGCCAGCGACAAACACCAAATGATCTTCCGCCAGTTCAGGAAGGAATTCCTGCGCCAGCACACTGGTGGAAACCGGGCCGATATGGCCGCCGGCCTCCATCCCTTCAATCACCAGCGCATCGCCGCCGCTGCGCAGCAGCTTCTTCGCGAGTGCCAGAGTGGGCGCAAACACGATCACTTTCGCGCCGAAGGCCTTGATCGCCTCAACACTGCCCTTGGGCGGGATACCACCAGCCAGAACCACATGCGTGACGCCGTGCTTCTCGCACACGCCAATCAATTCCATCAGCTGCGGGTGCATCGTGATCAGGTTCACGCCAAACGGTTTGTCAGTGAGCGCTTTTGTCGCGGCGATCTCTGTGTCGAGCAAGTCGGGCGTCATCGCCCCACAGGCAATCACACCAAACCCACCCGCGTTGGAAATAGCCGAGACGAGATTGCGCTCGCTCACCCAGCTCATCGCGCCGCACAGGATAGCATAGTCTGTGCCCAGAAATTCGGTGCCGCGCTGCATCAGCGCGCGTGTCTTTGAATAGTCGCTCATGCGTGGCGATTAGGGGCGCAAACGGCAACGCGCAAGATACCCCCTCTTGTTGCATCGCAACATTGCCTGTATGGGGGCGCGCAACTTCCCTGAAGAAAGCAAAGATTCTCATGGCTACCACGCCCCAATCGCTGCGCAATGTGGCGATCATCGCTCACGTTGACCACGGCAAGACCACACTGGTCGATCAATTGTTCCGCCAATCCGGCACTTTCCGCGACAACCAACGCGTGGAAGAGCGCGCGATGGATTCCAACGAATTGGAAAAAGAGCGCGGCATTACAATTCTGGCCAAGCCAACCTCGATTGAGTGGGCACCGGAAGGCGCACAGAACACCTATCGCATCAACATTGTCGATACGCCGGGCCACGCCGATTTCGGCGCAGAGGTGGAGCGCATCCTGAGCATGGTGGATGGTGTTGTCCTGTTGGTCGATGCCGCCGAAGGGCCGATGCCGCAGACCAAATTCGTGACCGGCAAGGCTCTGGGCCTCGGCCTGAAGCCGATTGTGGTCGTCAACAAAATCGACCGCCCGGACGAGCGCGCCTCTGAAGTGCTGGACGAAGTGTTTGACCTGTTCGTCAATCTTGATGCCAATGACGAGCAGCTTGATTTTCCTGTGCTCTACGCTTCGGGCCGCTCTGGTTATGCGAGCGACAATCCCGATGCGCGCGAAGGTGATCTGGTGCCAATGTTCGAAACGCTGGTTAGCCACGTCCCCGAACCGGGCCTGGACGAAGAAGCAGACTTCGCGATGCTGGCCACACTGCTGGATCGCGACAGCTTTTTGGGCCGTATCCTGACAGGCCGGATCGATAGCGGCCGTTTGGAAGTCGGCATGCCGATCAAGGCGTTGGATGTACAAGGCAATCTGGTCGAGGCTGGCCGTGCGACAAAGATCTTCGCTTATGAAGGGTTGGAGCGCGTGCCGGTTCTGCACGCCAAAGCGGGCGATATCGTTGCAATTGCTGGCCTGACTGACGCCACCGTGTCGAACACTTTGTGCGACCCTAACGTATCCGCGCCGTTGCATGCACGTCCGATTGATCCACCCACACTTGCCATGACCTTTGCCGTCAATGACAGCCCCTATGCGGGCCGCGAAGGCAGCAAGGTGCAAAGCCGTGTCATCCGCGAACGGCTTGAAAAAGAAGCCGAAGGCAACGTCGCTATCCGCATCACTGAAAGCTCTGACAAGGATGCTTTCGAAGTGGCGGGACGCGGCGAATTGCAGTTGGGCGTTTTGATCGAAACGATGCGCCGCGAAGGCTTCGAACTGTCAATCAGCCGCCCACGCGTGCTGTTTCAGGATGGCCCCGATGGCCGCGAAGAGCCGTATGAAACCGTCGTTGTCGATGTGGATGATGAATTCAGCGGCACGGTGGTTGAGAAGATGGCCACGCGCAAAGCAGAAATGACCGATATGCGCCCATCGGGCGGCGGCAAGACTCGCCTGACTTTCAGCGCTCCATCGCGCGGCCTGATCGGCTATCACGGTGAATTCCTGTCCGACACCCGCGGCACCGGCATCATGAACCGCCTGTTCGACAAATACGGCCCCTATAAGGGCAAGATCGAAGGCCGCCAGAACGGCGCGCTGATCAGCATGGATCAAGGCGAGGCGATGGCTTATGCACTGAACACGCTGGAAGAGCGCGGCGAGCTGTTCGTGCCACCGGGAACCAAGATTTACCAAGGCATGATCATCGGCGAGAATGCCAAGCCACAGGATCTGGAAGTCAACGCGCAAAAGTCCAAACAGCTGACCAACTTCCGCGCCAGCGGCAAAGATGAAGGCATCCGCCTGACCCCACCGCGTAAGATGACGTTGGAACAGGCAATTGCGTATATTCAGGACGACGAGCTGGTTGAAGTGACGCCAGAATCGATCCGCCTACGCAAGCGCCATTTGTGCCCGCACGAACGCAAGAAAGCGGCGCGCAAGTCAGAGGCGGCTTAGGCGTTCAGACCAGCTTGCCGCGCCTCAAAAACGACTGATCGAATTTTCGTCTAAATCGATCAGTAAGTGGCAATTAATCGATTGGACTAATCAGAAGATTCTCTCCATTTGGAACGGGAGCCTACACGAATCGTAGGTAGAGTATTCCCCCGCTCCAAACACTTTTAGGAGAGAATTCCAATGGATATGAAGACTGGCGAACTGGACGGCAAATGCCCTTTCACAGGTGAAGGTGGATCGCGCCCGCTGCTGGGCCGCACCAACCGTGATTGGTGGCCTGAAACCAGCAACACCGAACTGCTCAATCAGGGTGGCAAATCACCCGACCCGCTGGGCGACGATTTTGACTATGTCGAGGCGTTCAACACGCTCGATTACAACGCGCTGAAGGCAGACCTGACCGCGTTGATGACGGACAGCCAGGACTGGTGGCCAGCCGACTATGGTCACTATGGCCCATTCTTCATCCGTATGACCTGGCACGCAGCCGGCACCTATCGCACCGGCGACGGACGTGGCGGAGCAGGCAGCGGTCAACAGCGTTTCGCGCCGCTCAACAGCTGGCCTGACAACGGCAACCTCGACAAGGCGCGCCGCCTGCTGTGGCCGATCAAACAGAAATACGGACGCAACATCAGTTGGGCTGACTTGCTGGTTTTGGCCGGCAATGTCGCCATCGAAAGCATGGGCGGCCCTGTGTTTGGCTTTGGCGGCGGCCGCAAGGACGTGTTCGAGCCCGAAACGGTGTATTGGGGCACGGAAGAAGCGTGGGTCGACACCGGCGCAGAAACACGCATTCAGCCGGACAAGGAATGGGACCTCGAAAACCCGCTCGCCGCGATCCAGATGGGTCTGATCTACGTCAATCCAGAAGGCCCGGGCGGCAATCCTGATCCGCTGCAATCGGCGCGCGACATGCGCACCACATTTGAGCGGATGGCGATGAATGACGAGGAAACCGTTGCTCTGACCGCTGGCGGCCACGCCTTTGGTAAGGCCCACGGCGCAGCTCCATCCGACACATTCGGCAGCTCACCAGAGAGCGAAGTGATGGAACTGCAAGGCTTTGGCTGGCTGAATGACGAGGAAGAGATCGCCGCAGGCAACATCACGACTTCGGGCATTGAGGGTTCTTGGTCGAACAACCCGACTTCGTGGAGCCACGACTATTTCCGTCTGCTGTTCAAATATGATTACGAGCTTTCGGAAAGCCCAGCGGGTGCCAAATTGTGGACGCCGGTCAATCCTGACCCGGAAGACATGGCCCCTGACGCACGCGATCCTTCCAAGAAAGTTCGCACCATCATGACCACCGCCGACATGGCGTTGAAGATGGACCCGGAATACGCGAAGATCTCCACGCGCTTCCTGGAAAATCCAGAGCAGTTGGACGATGCTTTTGCGCGCGCATGGTTCAAACTGTGCCACCGCGATATGGGCCCGAAAGTCCGCTATCACGGTCCAGAGGTGCCAAGCGAAGATCTGATCTGGCAGGATCCGGTTCCGGCTGGTTCGACACCTTCGGATAGCGCGGTTGCAGACTTTAAGGCTGCGATCGTGGGTTCCGGCCTGACCGTCAGCGAGCTGGTGAAAGCCGCTTGGGCGTCTGCCTCAACCTATCGCAATTCAGACCATCGTGGCGGTGCGAATGGCGCGCGTGTGCGTCTTGCTCCGCAAAAGGACTGGGCTGCTAACGATCCGGAAGAGCTGGGCAAAGTCCTCGCCAAGATTGATGAGTTGCGCGGTGACCTGTCGATGGCAGACGCCATCGTTCTGGCTGGCGCTGCAGCGGTCGAGAAAGCTGCAGCTGACGCAGGCAACTCGGTCAGTGTCAACGTGACCACCGGTCGCGGCGATGCCACTGACGAGCACACCGATGCTGAGAGCTTCGAGCCGCTGGAGCCATTTGCCGATGGTTTCCGCAACTATCTGAAGACGAAGGCCAGCGTGAAGACCGAAGACATGCTGATCGACAAGGCGCATCTGCTGGGCCTCTCGATCCCCGAAATGACCGCATTGGTCGGCGGGATGCGTGCTCTGGGTGCGAACAGCGGCAACACGGCGCATGGCGTGTTCACTGATCGCGCTGGTCAACTGACCACTGACTTCTTCGTCAACCTGCTCGACATGTCCGTCAAATGGGCAGCTGATGAAAGCAGCGATGGCGAAGAATTCGTAGGCACTGATCGCAAGACAGGCGCAATGAAGTATCGCGCAACCCGCACCGATCTGATCTTCGGTTCGAACAGCGTGCTGCGTGCTCAAGCGGAAGTGTTCGCGGAAAGCGGCAACGAGCAGCTCTTCCTCGACACCTTTGTGTCGGCATGGACCAAAGTGATGGATGCGGATCGTTTCGATCTGGCCTGATCTGACAATTTGAACGAACAGAATTGGCCCCTCGTGATACAATCGCGGGGGGCTTTTTCTATGCGCCGATGCCAAATCTGTGTAACGGGGCGAACACCTGGCGCGAACACATGCGCACAGGCGTATTTTAAGGGACTGTCATGAAGAAGAAATTGCTGATCGGCTTGGCCGTGGTCGTGCTCCTGATCGGAGGCGCTGCCGCATATTTGCTGGGCGGGGCGTTGCTGCCGGCTGAGCATGTCGAAGTCGGCATTGCGCTGGAAGAGAAGGCTCCGGTCGATATGGAACTGGCCAATGAAGCTGGCGAAACGGCAACCTTGGCAAGCGCAATGGGCGACAAGGGCATGGTGCTTTATCTCGTCCGTTCCGCAGACTGGTGTCCCTTCTGCAAGGCGCAGATGAAGGATGTGATGGCCAATCAAGCGCCTCTTTCAGAGCGCGGCTATGCAATCGCTAGCTTGTCATACGATGCACCCGAAGTGCTCGCGATGTTCAAACAAGGCGAAGAAATCAGCTACACAATGTTGTCTGACACAGACAGCAAACTGATTGACGCGATGGGCTTGCGTGATCCCGAATATGCAGAAGGTCACTTTGCCTATGGCGTGCCGCGCGCCTCCATTCTGGTGCTCGCCCCCGATGGCACTGTGAAAGCGAAATTCGTCTCTGCCGACTACAAATCGCGCCCTTCGAATGAGGACGTGATCGAGATGGTCGATAGCGTCAGCTGAGCGTCGTCCGATGGAAACTATGGTCGATCAAGCACGCCCAAACAGAGCCCGACTCTGGGCCGGGATCATTGCGGTGATGGCGGCCGGCGCATTGCTGGCGCAGCCGCTGCTTGGTGAGTTTTCTTATGCGAAGAACCTCGCGCTGATGCTGCGCTGGTTCACCATTTGGGGCAATGTCGCCGCCTGCGCGATCATGGCGCGGATTGCTTTGGGCGGGCAGGTGCCAGCCAGCATTATGGCGGCGCTGGCGACAGCGCTTACGGTTATCGCGTCAGTCTATTGGGCGTTGCTATCTGGGGATCATCATCCGGTTGGGTATGACCGCATCACGAACCAGTTTCACCACACAATTGTACCGCTTGCGACCATCGCGTGGTGGTGGTGTTACACCCGCAAAGCAGCCGCGATCAGGCCGCTGATCCCTGTGATCATGGCGCCTCCGCTGACCTATGGCGTTTTCGCCTTGGTGCTGGGCCAATTGACGGGGTTCTATGGCTATTTCTTCACCGATCTGCCCGCGCTCGGCTGGCCGATGTTTCTGGTGAACAATGCGGTGCTGGCAGTGTTCTTTGCTCTGTTGGGCGCAGGATTGGTGGCGCTGAAACACCGTTTCGGTGGGCGGGGCTAAGCAGCCACCTAGTACCACCCGGACTGCTTGAGCACAGGCGCGTTGGTGCGGCTCACCGGTGCTTCCAGCCCGCCTTTCAGAACAAGCCGGACATTGCGCCCATCCTTCGTCGATCCAGTGACTGCATCACGCGCTACCCACCAGCTGCGATGGACTTGCGCGCCCTCCAGCGCATCCAGCTCTGCCACGGCATCGCGCATCCGCATCAACACCAGATCAGATCCGAGCGCGGTGTGCACGCGGACGTAATGATCCTCCATCTCCAGCGCGAGCAACTCCTCGCCAAGATGGGGCGGAATGCGTTCGCGGAAACGGATTGGTGGCTCCTCGGGGCTATCTGAATCATCTAACGCTGGAACAAGAAATGCCTCTACCGACACATCAGCTTTGCGCGTTTCCATCACGTAGAAAAACGCAGTGACCGCGCCGCCGACCAGAAAGACGTAGAAGTAGCTCGTCAAAGCCTGTTCGAGTGACGGCATAACCGGCCAGTTGGGAGCAAAGCCGATGGTCCAGACAGCTGCTGTCATCGGGATCGTTGCCAACAAGACGCCAAGGAACCACAAGGCGGGTCGCGGCAGGGCTAGCGCAGCCTCCAACCGATCCACCAGCAAGCTGATCGGCGAGTAAATCGCGTAACCGATCCACGCGAACATCACCCAGCTGACCAACCGCACGGCCAATGGTTGATTGATCGTCCCAAACGGACCGAGGAACGCAAGCAAAACACCGATCGCGGTCATGATTGACAGATCGATCAGCAATTTGCGCGCCAGTGGAGCTTTTGGAATTTGTGCCGTTTCGCTCATATGCCTCCATTGTGGCTGCCCATTCGCGCATCGTAAAGTGGCAAAACGGCTGATTCCCGCCAATTTGCGAAGCGTTTTGCGCTGCTGGCGCAGACACAGTTGCTGGCCAACGGGCCAGTGCCATTGTTGATCCCACAAGACGAAAACGAAGGGACAAACAATGACAACCGCGACGATCGACCAGCTCGCACCCACCAAAGCCAACGTTCAAAAGGGTGGCTTTGATATCAGCCCAACGATGCGCAACATCGTGAAGGTGCTGACTGTTCTGATGTGCCTGACTGTCGGCACGGCGCTGTTTCGTGGGTTGACGGGCCTAGCCCCCGAACATCCCAACACCCGCAGTCTTGCCATCATGATCCACGTAAGCACGGTCGTGCCCTGTATTCCGTTGGGTGCTTACTTGCTGCTGACACGCAAAGGCACAAAACTGCACAAGCAGCTCGGCAAAGTCTGGGTGATGCTGATGGTCACCACCGCTACTTCAGCCATTTTTATCAAAACCGGTGGCAACTTCAGCTTCATCCACATTTTCGTGCCGATTACGTTCCACGCCGCATGGCAGATCATCGCGACGGCCCGCAAAGGCGACATGGCCGGGCACAAGAAGCACGTCACCAACCTGTTTCTTTACGCGCTGATGATCCCGGGCCTGTTCAGCTTCCTTCCGGGCCGCCTGATGGGCGTGTGGTTTTTTGGCTGATATTGGGCCTGATCCTGAACCTGCTTGACTAGCCCGAGGCGGGGTGACGGATCGACACTTTCCTCGCCGCCTCGGCCGCAACCGCCCTTGCTGCTTCTGTGTCCCTGGAAGCAGCAAGGGCAACCCCCATCCGGCGATAGGGCCGCGTTGCGGGCTTGCCGAAAATGCGCACATCCACAGTACCGCCTCCGGTCGCCAGTGCCTCTGCCACACCGTCAAACATGAAATCGTTGCTTTCCCGATCCGCCAGGATCACCGCCGAAGCCGATGGTCGCGCCGCGATCTCAGCTGGCACAGGCAGGCCCATGATGGCACGGGCATGCAAATCGAATTCGGTCAGGTTCTGGCTCAGCAGCGTAACCATCCCGGTATCATGCGGGCGCGGGCTGAGTTCGGAAAAGATCACCTCTTCGCCCTGTTCACCAGAGCGCACGAAGAACTCCACGCCAAACAGACCCCAACCGCGCCCCGCACCTGCCAGCGCCTCAACCACTTTTGTGGCCATCGCTTGTGCATCGGCGAGCGCTGCATCAGACATCGCGGCGGGCTGCCAGCTTTCCTGATAATCGCCGCGTTCTTGCCGGTGGCCAATCGGCGGGCAGAAAGTAATCCCGCCGCCCTTCTCTCCGGCATGTCGCACCGTCAGCAGCGTGATCTCGTAATCAAAGTCAATAAATTGCTCGACAATCACCCGTTGTCGGTCGCCGCGCATGTTTTCAGTCGCATAGGTCCAAGCTTGCTCCAGCTCATCCGCGCTTGAAACTTTGCTTTGGCCCTTCCCGCTCGACGACATAACCGGCTTGATCACACATGGCAGCCCAGTGAATTCCGCCGCCGCCAGTACATCGTCCAGGCTCTCCGCATAGCGATAGCGCGAGGTCGTCAGGCCCAGATCGTCTGCGGCCATGTCGCGGATCGCGTCGCGGTTCATCGTCAGCTGGGTCGCATGGGCAGAGGGCACCACGTTGAAGCCTTGTGCCTCCACATCGGCAAGCACTTCAGTGCGGATCGCCTCAACCTCGGGCACGATCAAATCGGGTTGGTGTTTCTCCACGACGGCGCGCAGCGCGTCGCCATCCAGCATAGAGAACACTTCGCTCGCATCGGCCACTTGCATCGCCGGCGCGCCGGCATAGGCATCGCACGCCACGACATACGCACCCAATCGTTTGGCCGAGATTACGAATTCCTTGCCCAATTCGCCTGAGCCAAGAAGTAGGATTTTGGTGGTGTGCATCTTGCCTCCCCAAATTTTAGTCGATCCAGTCTCGTTCGGACCGCTGATCGAACCAAAGCGAAACGTGAAAGATAATGGCCGTTACGAACGCGGCCAGAAACAAAAGTCCAAACAATACGGCGAGCTCATAACCGATCTCGCTCCAAGCCATCGTGTCGAAGTAACCATCATTGCGCAGACGAATTATCGCCAGAATGCCAAGCACGGAGAACACGGCAAACGTCCGCCAGGCGCTCCGAACTAAAGCCGCCCACCCATCCAAAATGCGATGGATGAATTTCACTCGCTATCTACTCAGCAGGGGCCGCAAACGGCAGCGCGACCAGCCTGTTGCCTTCGAATGTCGGTTCATCCGGCACGGTCACGCCGTCGCCAAAGTCAAACACGCCATCATTGTTCATATCGTTGTGCAACATCACGATGAAGTTTTGACCCACTGCCGGGGCCGCACCTACATCAACCGAAACATTGGCCGTTGTGCCAGCTTTTACAAAAGTCGCGCCAACATATTCAGTGCGCACCGGCCTATCGTCGCGAAACGGATGCATGACGACAAAGCCATCGCGCTCGATCATAACCGACGGGAATGTCATGACGGAACCACTACGGGTCGCGCCTTCCAAAGTGATCGCATTGCGTTCACCATTGCCCAGCACGATTTGCGGCGGGACTTCATCCTTGCGATCCTCGCGCGATTGATCGGTCGCGCAGCCAGCCAGCACCAACATCGCTGCCACACTCAAAGACGGTAAAATTCGCATTTGGAAAGCTCCCCAATTTCGCGGCGAAAGCCGGTTGTTAGGGAATACTACGCTGCCTCGTCGCTCGCGTCGAGGCCATAGGCTGTGTGCAGCACGCGCACGGCCAATTCGGTCTCGTCCTCATCAATCAAAACGCTGACTTTGATCTCAGAAGTGCTGATCGCCTGAATGTTGATCCCGCGATCGGACAGCGACTTGAACATCGTGCTGGCAACGCCCGCATGGCTCTTCATGCCAACGCCCACAACGCTGATCTTCGCGATATGGCTGTCCGTGATGATCCGGTTGAAGCCAATGTCTTCGCTGCGATCATCCAGCAATGCCTGCGCGCGCGCCAAATCGGCTTTAGGCACGGTAAAGGTCACGTCGGTTTCGCCCTTATCGCGCCCAACGTTTTGAATGATCATGTCGACATTGATTGATGCCTCGGCCAACGGCTCAAAGATGTTGGCCACGCTGCCGGGCTTATCGGGAACACGCGTGAGAATGATCTTTGCTTCATTCTTGTCATGCGCAATGCCAGTCACGAGTTGGCGTTCCATATCGCTTTCCTTCAGAATCTCGTCCATCTCTTCGTCAGAGACGATCAATGTGCCGGGTAAATCATCAGCTGGCGTCGCATCATCATCGACAAAGCTGGACAGCACTTGCACCCGCACGCCCTCTTTCATCGCAAGACCGACCGAGCGGGTCTGCAAAACCTTCGCACCGACCGAGGCCAGCTCCAGCATTTCCTCGTAGGTCACAGCCTTCTGCTTGCGGGCCTTCGCCACAATACGAGGGTCAGTGGTGTAGACCCCGTCGACATCGGTATAAATGTCGCACCGGTCCGCCTTCACCGCCGCCGCAACCGCCACCGCCGAGGTATCCGATCCGCCGCGGCCCATTGTGGCAATGCGCCCCTCGCTCGACACCCCTTGAAAACCGGGAATGACCGCGATCTCGCCCCGCTCCATGGCCGAAACCATCTCGCCGCAATCAATAGTCTCGACTCGCGCCTTCGCATGCGCCTCAATCGTGTTGATAGGAATTTGCCAACCCAGCCAGCTGCGCGCCTGGCAACCCATTGCTTGCAGAGTGAGCGCGAGCAGGCCGGACGTCACTTGTTCGCCGCTGGCGACCACCACATCATATTCCGCCGGATCAAACAACGGATTGGCCTCGCGGCAGAAATTAACGAGGCGATCGGTCTCTCCGGCCATGGCAGAAACCACGACTGCAACCTCATGTCCGGCGGCCTGTTGACGGCGCACAATATTGGCGACGCGCCGGATACGCTCCGTTCCCGCCATAGAGGTGCCGCCGAATTTCATGACTACCCGTGCCATGCGCGCTGAATACCTTGCTAAAAACCGTGCTGCCAGCGCGGTAAGCAAGGCGAGCCAAATTGACAAGCTGACTTGAAGTTTCCCGCGCGATAGCGGAGATTGAATGCAGAGGAGAATCCCATGCCCGCGCTCGAACATTTCAACGCTGATTGCGACGCTGCAACCCTTGATGCGGCACTGAAGGAAAATGGTGCCTGCATCATTGATGCGGCGTTGAAGGATGGCGGGCTGGCTCAACTCAAATCGGAAATCATGCCATATGTGATGGCCACCGGCATGGGTCAGGACGAATTCACCGGACGCCAGACCAGCCGCACCGGCGCGCTGGTGGCGCGATCCGCTGCGTGCCGCGATCTGGTGATGGACGCGCGGTTGATTGGTGCTTGCGACGCTTTTCTCAAACCCTTTTGCGACGTCTATCAACTGCATCTGACCCAGTTGATCCGCATCATGCCGGGGCAAGGAGCACAGCCGCTGCATCGTGACCGTCTGGCATGGGGTGGCTATTTGCCCGCCGAATTGGAGCCGCAGCTCAACACGATCTGGGCCGTCACCGACTTCACGCAAGAGAACGGCGCAACCCGAGTGGTGCCCGGATCGAACCATTGGGATCCGGAACGCACCGCAGAGCCGCACGAAATCGCTTATGCTGAAATGTCAGCCGGTTCGGTGCTGGTTTACTCCGGCTCCGTGATTCACTCAGGCGGCGAAAACCGCTCAAGCGCGGATCGCATGGGCCTCAACATCACCTATTGTCTGGGTTGGTTGCGGCAGGAGGAAAACCAATACCTGTCCTGCCCACCAGAGGTTGCGAAGGATTTTGCGCCAGAACTGCGCGCGCTGCTCGGCTATTCCATGGGCAGCTACGCGTTGGGATATTTCACCCCGCCTTTGCCACCGGGCGAAGGACCCGAAATCACCCCGCCCGACTGGCTGTTCGGCGAAAGCGCCAAGGGTTGGGGCGATGATCTGTACGAACAAGTCAGCGAGCGCGCTGCGCAAGGAGCGCTCTAATGAACCAAACTGCCACGACCATCCGCCCTGACGAGGCAGCGCATTTCGGAGCCTTAGCCGCCGAATGGTGGGACCCTAAGGGCTCTTCCGCCATGCTTCACAAGCTCAATCCGGTACGGTTGGAATTTATCCGCCGCGCGATTGACGTGCATTGGGGCGGCGATGTGGAAAGCTTGCGGCCGTTGGTGGGCAAAAGCGTGCTGGATGTCGGTTGCGGCGCCGGCCTGCTGTGCGAGCCATTGGCGCGGCTGGGTGGAGAAGTGACAGGTGTAGACGCGGCCGCCGAGAATATCGCGGCGGCTTCTCAACACAGCAAGCAAAGCGGCCTCGACATCCGCTATATGGCCGGAGAGTTAGCGAGCCAGAACATTGGCAAGTTCGACCTTGTGACGTGTTTGGAAGTGATCGAGCATGTTGCCGACAAGCCCGCGTTCTTGAGCGAACTGGCCAGCCATTTGGCACCGGACGGGCTAATGATCCTCTCGACTCCCAACCGAACCGCACAATCGCGCGTGTTGCTGGTGGGCGCTGCTGAAGCGGTGGGCGCAATCCCGCGCGGCACGCATCATTGGGATGATTTCATTGCGCCAGACGATCTTTCTGAATTGCTGACCGAGCTGGACCTCACAATGGGCGAGCCAACCGGCATCGCTTTTTCACCGATGAAGGGCCTCCATCTGTCAGCCGATTTGTCGCTCAATTACATTGCGAGCGTGACCGCTGGCCAAGGCGCTGATCAGGGTTCGTAATTCCCGCTTTCGCGCAGCGTCACCGCAGCGTGCGGATGGTCGGTGAAAATTCCGTCGACTTTTGCGTTCACCAGCAATCCCATCAAAGGTGGTAATCCACCCACCCCCTTGGGGTTGTCGTTGGACTTTAGCGCATCAGGCATAAATGCGTTTTCCCGACGCAGCGTCCACGCATGAACCTTCATCCCCGCCGCATGCGCGTTGGCGACCAGATCGGTTGGCGTGCCATCGTCATTTAGGATCAAGCGCATATCCGCGCCGATGCCATAGGCATAGCTGGCGACCTGCTTCAGCCCTGCTGGCTGGACGAACTGCGCATAGCTCAGCTGCGGCGCATCCGCCGGGCCACCCTCGCTCGCGATCAGCTGAATACCTTTAAAATCGCTGCGAAATTTGATTTGCACCAGCGGCGTTGCTTCAAAGCTTTGGATGAAGACCGGATCATCGCCAGAATACCCCGCGCTGCGCAGCACCGCCAGCAAGCTGTCGACCGGGCGAAAGCCTATCGCTTCGAAATAGCCGGGGTGTTTCAGCTCGGGATAAAGACCGATGCGCCGCCCGGTTTTCTCCTCCGCCGCGCGCACCAAGGCGATGATTTCAGCAAAGGTCGGCACATCGAATTGCCCATCATAGGCGGCATTTTCGGGGCGCAGCTGTTGCAGGCGTTCGTCCGCTTTCAACGTCTTCAACTCGGCCAGCGTGAAATCCTCTGTGAACCAGCCATAGACCTCTTCGCCGTCAATCACCTTGCCAGTGATACGCGCGGCGAATTCGGGTCGCTCGGCCACATCGGTTGTCCCAGAAATTTCGTTTTCGTGCCGAGCGACCAGCACGCCGTCCTTAGTGAACACCAGGTCCGGTTCGATGTAATCGGCACCCTGATCTATAGCGAGTTGATAGGCCTCTAGCGTATGCTCGGGCCGCTCTCCACTCGCACCGCGATGCGCGATGATGATCGGACTAGCGAACTCGGTCGGTGCCTGCGCTTGAATGGATGCGGGCATTGAAATCGCCATAGCAATCAGGCCAATCCAAAAGAGTGATTTGATCATTTCGGTGCCTTGTCATTTTGCCGCTTAACTTGCGCTGAGCCTATGTCGTTCGGTCTGCGCGCGAGCACGACAAAGCCAAGCGGCATATCGTAGCGTCTTGGGACTATCAGGTTGCCAATCAAAGCGAGAAAATTCAGACCGATAACGAGCGGCAACCGGATAATCTTCCACCATGTGCCAGCCGGTCGACAATCAACGATTGCATCGATCAACATCTGAGATGACGTGGAAAGATTTGAACTGGTGCGACGCAGCTCGCGGTGTTCAAGGCCGCCATCCTGCAACATCTGTTTGATGCCGAAGCTGGTCAGCCTGCGAAAATCAAACGGTACTTCGTGTTCACCAAAGACCAGCGGAATAGAAAACAGCAATTTTCCATTCGGCTTCAACACGCGGCGAATTTCACGGATCGTGTGTTCAAGATCCGCGACATGCTCAAACACTTCGAATGCCACTACCCCGTCAAAATGGGCGTCAGGGAACGGGATTGTGTGTCCGTCAAAAAAGTGATCGACTTTGCTGTTTGCGTGGTCATGCCCGGTCTGTTCGACGTCAATCCCAAGATAGCTGTCAGCATGCGCAAACAGTTCTGCATAGGGTTTTGAGCCACAGCCAAAATCGAGAATGTTTCCTGACAAGCACGGAGCGAACTCGTTAATGCCATTGTAAAGGCCGCTGCGCAGAATATGCGACGGGAACAGAAATATCCCGTACCAACGGGTTATAAAGGCGCGCCTTCGGGCCCAGTGTTTCAGGCGCGCAAGCATCGCCTTAGCTCAACGCCTCCGCCCACTCGTCGTCCTTAAAGCCGACGAGGATACCACCGCCATGTTCAACAACCGGGCGCTTGATCATGCTCGGATTGGCTTCCAGCAAGCGCACAGCTTTCGCCGCATCAATCTCGACCTTGTCTTCCTCAGACAATTTGCGAAACGTCGTGCCGCGTCGATTGAGCACCACATCAACGCCTTTGGCATCGATCCACGCCGCGAGTTTAGCCGGGTCGGCGCCCTCTTTCTTATAGTCGTGAAAGGCAAATTCGACGCCCTGCGCGTCGAGCCATTTGCGCGCTTTCTTCACTGTGTCGCAATTGGGAATACCGTAAACATGAACGCTCATTGTGCTTCCTAACCCCTTGTCAAATGCGCATCGGCAATCGCCACAGCCAGCGCGTCGGCCGCGTCAGCCCCTTCTATCACAGCCCCGGGCAGCAACACTTTGAGCATAGCCTGAACCTGTGTCTTGTCCGCCGCGCCAGTGCCAACAACCGACTTTTTCACCAGCCGTGCCGAATGCTCGTTCACTGTTAGGCTCGCTCGCGCACAGGCCGCCAAGATCGCACCGCGTGCTTGCGCCAGTTTCAGCGTCGATTGTGCATTCTTGTTGACGAAGACTTCTTCTGCCGCCGCGCGATCCGGCAAATATTGCCCCGCGACTGCATGAATCGCGTCATGCAGATGAAGCAAACGCTCGGCTATTGGCGCCTTTGGGTTGGTCTTCACTTGCCCGTTGGCAATATGCGCAAGGCGTGAACCCTCTGCCCGGATTAGGCCCCAGCCCGTGCAGCTAAGCGAAGGATCAAGGCCGAGGATGATCATAAGCAGCGACGTCAGCTATCGAGCTTCGCCATCACCTCGTCAGAGATATCGTAATTCCCCCAAACCGTCTGCACATCGTCATCGTCGTCGAGCGCATCGACCAGTTTCAGCAGCACGCCCGCATCTTTCTCGTCGAGCTCAACCGTGAGGTTCGGCTTCCATGCGAGTTTGACTTCCTTAGCCTCGCCCAGCGCCTTTTCCAGCGCATCGGCAACAGCATGGAGATCATCAGAAGCGGTCCAGATTTCGTGGCCGTCATCGGACGAGGAAATATCCTCTGCACCAGCCTCCAAAGCAGCCTCGAGCACTTTTTCCTCGTCACCCGCTTCGGCACTGTATTCGATATAGCCCAGCCGCTCGAAACCATGTGCAACCGAACCTTCGGTGCCCAGATTACCGCCATTCTTCGAAAAGCAGGTGCGCACCGATGTTGCGGTGCGGTTGCGATTATCGGTCAGCGTTTCAACAATGATTGCGCTGCCGCCCGGGCCATACCCTTCGTAACGCACTTCTTCGTAATTATCGTCGTCGCCCGCGCTTGCCTTGTCGATCGCGCGCTGGATGTTGTCCTTCGGCATCGACTGCGCCTTGGCGGTGTTGACCGCGAGCCGCAGGCGCGGGTTCATATCCGGGTCGGGCGTACCCATTTTCGCCGCGACAGTGATTTCGCGCGAAAGCTTGGAAAACAGGTTGGAGCGCTTCTTATCCTGCGCGCCCTTGCGGTGCATGATGTTTTTAAATTTGGAATGGCCTGCCATGGCTCAGATCGATCCGTTTGCTTGGTTGAAGAATGTTGCAGCAGCCCTAGCCGAGCGAGGCGCACTGGGCAACGGGAGGTGTGCAACGGGAGGTGTGCAAGGCAAGAGATTGGATGACTAAGCTGGCATCCTGTCGCGCAGAAACTCGATGACAGAGGCGTTGAATGCGTCGTTCCTGTCACCCGCCACCATATGTCCTGCCAGTTCGATATCGATCACTGTCGCGGCGGGCACAGTTTCGCAAAAGGCATCAATCCCGCGCTGCGAGACCATATCGCTGAGCATCCCGCGTACAACCAGAACATCAATATCATCGCATTGCCCGAGGATTTGAGTCGATTGCGCGATAAGCTCTTTAAAATTGCCAGGGTCCTCAATGTTGAATTGGCGTGGGTCCCAATGCCAATAAAGCCGTCCATCATCATGCTTGCGCAGGTTCTTCATCAGGCCCGCCGGATTCTTGGGCCGTGGACGCTCCGGATAATAGGCAGCGACCGCATCCGCCGCCTCTTCCAACGAAGCAAACCCGTCGTGATTGGCGTTCATAAAGCCCACGATCCGGCCCACGCCCTTAGGCTCCATTTGCGGGACGATATCGACCAGTATGAGCGCGGACGGGCGCACCCCTTCGCCGACAGCCTGAATAGAGGTTATCCCGCCCATCGACGCACCGACCGTGGCAAAGGGCACATCGCTGCCATCGACAACCGCGCGCAGATCAAGAACGCGCGCGCTCGGACTGTACGCGCCTTCAGGCGACCATCCGCTGTCGCCATGGCCGCGCGAATCCAGATTGACCACGCGATAGCCTGCCTCCGCCAGCGCATGCATCGCCTTGGCCCAGCTGTGCCGCGTCTGTCCGCCGCCATGCATCAGCACCACCAGCGGCGCCCCCTCTGGCCCGCCAATATCAGCGGCGAGTTGCAACCCATCAGCGGTTGTGAAGTGCGTGAGCGAAAAGTCTGCCATAAGTGTTGAGGCAGTGCCCTAGCCCTGCAAAATCGCAATCATCAATTTGAGTATATTAGACTCGAACAGCCGTGCCGCTGGCGGAAACCATCAGCATCGATCCGGTATCGCCAATCACTTCATAGTCGAGATCGATACCGACCACCGCGTTGCCGCCGCGGCTCGCGCACTCGGCTTGCAACTCCTCGATCGCCTGATTGCGGGCATCGGACAGAATGCGCTCATAGCTGCCCGAACGGCCCCCCACGATATCGCGGATATTGGCGAACAGATCACGGAAAATGTTCGCGCCGACGATCACTTCGCCGGTCACGATTCCGATATACTCCTGGATCGGATTGCCTTCCAGCGTGGGTGTGGTGCTGACGATAACGCCGCGGGCGTCTTTATATTCGGGGGGCATTTCTTGTCTCCGCTTGGTTGCTGACTTTCCGCCAGCCTAGCGCGAAATCACGCCATGCCAAGCGCGGCCTTGTAAGTGTCGAGGATCGTTTCCATTTCCGAGCGATCGTTGTTGTCCATTTTGCGAAGGCGCACGACCTGACGCATAATCTTGGGGTCGTAACCCACCGCTTTCGCCTCGGCATAGACATCGCGAATATCGTCAGCGATGCCTTTCTTCTCTTCTTCCAAACGCTCGACCCGTTCAATCAACAGGCGCAGGCGATCGTCCGTTGCGCTGGCTTCTTGAGATGCTGAAGTGATCGGGGTGACGTCGGCCATGTGTGTGCTCCAAAAGAATCAGTGAGAATCAGGTTGAGCGCTGGATAGCGCCGCCAATCCCGCGATTGAACCGGCTGCGCAAATTAATCCTGTGCGTTCTTCGCAACACTCGCTTCCATCGCCGCGATTTGCTCTTCGGTAGCAGGCGTTTGCCGTGTCGCTTTCCACTCCTCCATCGGCATGCCGTGGATCAGCGCGCGCGCAGCCGCTTTGTCGCCATCAAAGCCAGCGTCGCGAATCCAGTCTGCCAGACAATTGCGGCAGAAGCCCGCCAGCCCCATCAATTCTATATTCTGCGCGTCGTGGCGATGCTGCAGATGCTTCACCAAACGGCGAAACGCGGCTGCAGCGACCGCATCATCGAGCATATCTAGGCCCATGTCCGAATTCGTATCCATGGAAATTCCCTTGTGTTGTTATTCAGGCCTGTCATAGGCGATTCCTATGGCAAAAGCAGCACCGGCACAGCTTGGCCCACGCGGCCGTAAGGTCAAGATCCTCGCAACGGTTGGCCCCGCCAGCCGCGACAAGGATATGCTCAGGAAACTGGTGCTCGCAGGCGCGGACGCGTTTCGTCTGAATATGAGCCATGGCGAGCATGACGATCACCGCAGCAGCTTCAAGGCGATCCGCGAGCTGGAGGCCGAACTGAACCGCCCGATCGGCATTTTCTGCGATCTGCAGGGGCCGAAGCTGCGTGTCGGAAAATTCAAGGATGGGCAGGCCGTCATCCGCCATTCAGGGCATTTCACGCTGGATAAGAATCCTGAACCAGGCGACGAAACGCGGGTTGAATTGCCGCACCCGGAATTGTTTGAAGTGTTGGAGAAGGGTCAGCGCCTGCTGATCAATGACGGTAAGATTCGTCTGAAAGTGTTAAAGGCAGAACCGGACTCAATCCTGTGCTCCGCCGAAGTCGGTGGTGTGATTTCTGACCGCAAGGGTCTGAACGTGCCCGATGCCGAAGTGCCAATCCCTGCGTTGACTACGAAAGACCGCAAGGATTTGTCCTTCGCTATCGAAGAGGGTGCCGACTGGATTGGCCTGAGTTTTGTGCAGCGCCCAGAAGATCTGGCCGAGGCCCGCCGTCTGATGGGCGGGCGCGGCGCACTGTGTGCCAAGATCGAGAAGCCATCGGCGGTCAAGCGACTGGACGAACTGCTCGAACTGAGCGATGGCGTGATGGTCGCGCGCGGCGATTTGGGTGTCGAGTTGCTGCCCGAAGAGGTGCCGCCGCTACAAAAGCGCATCGTCAACACCGCCCGCACTTTGGGCAAACCCGTGATTGTCGCGACGCAGATGCTGGAAAGCATGATCGAAAGCCCCGCGCCAACGCGGGCCGAAGTCTCCGATGTGGCCAATGCGGTCTATGATGGCGCGGATGCGGTGATGCTTTCAGCAGAAACAGCGGCAGGCGAGTGGCCAGAAGAAGCCGTGACGGTAATGGATCGCATCTCTGCGCAAGTGGAGAAGGACCCCGCCTACAATGAGCGGATCCACTTCCACGAAACTCTTCCCGATTCCACAACGGCCGATGCTCTCAGCCACGCCTGCATGACCATTGCAGAGACTGTCCCGATTGCGGCCATCACTGTGTTCACAGGCTCTGGCTCAACCGCACGCCGCGTCGCCCGCGAACGCCCCTCTGTGCCCGTTATGGTGCTGACCCCATCGATGACGACCGCGCGACGCGTTGCCCTGCTGTGGGGCGCGCATGCGGTGCCGACCAAAGATATTGGCAGTTTTGAAGAGATGATCGCCAAGGGCAAACGCATGGCCTTGCGCCATGGATTTGGCGAAGCTGGGGCCAAGCTGATCGCGCTCGCGGGTGTACCTTTTGGCACTCCAGGTTCGACCAATCTGCTGCATGTCGTGACTCTGACTGGCAACGAGCTCGACGGTCACAGCGCTTAAGCGCGTACTGCGCTTTCCATTCTTTGGTGCTTTGTTGTCGATCCGTCGACTGCCCCTTGCTGTGCGCCAATTCTGCGCCTAGTGGCCTCGCCAACCCCCATAAAAACAGGAAAAACCGATGAAATTCGCAGGAACCTCTTCCGCATTGGCGCTCGCCATTGGCAGCCTCGCCATCCCCTCGGCGGCGTTCGCGCAGGATGCAGACACCGCTGATCAAGTTACGGACGAAGACGGCAACGCGATCGACAGTCTGACTGTGATCGTGGTGACGGGTGCCAAGACGAAAGACCCCGAAGACGTTCAGGACGTCCCCTTCGCGGTCACCGCATTCAACGCGGAGTCGCTCGAAGCGCTAAAAGTGCGTGATGTTCAAAGCCTGACATATTCGGCGCCGAACGTTTCACTCGATCAGATCGGCACCAGCCGCGGCACAGCCAACTTCTCGATCCGCGGTCTTGGCATCAACAGCTCGATTCCGTCGATTGATCCGACGGTCGGCGTGTTCGTTGATGGCGTCTATCTGGGCTTCAACGGCGGCGTAGTATTCGACCTGTTCGATCTCGACAGCGTGGAGATTTTGCGCGGGCCGCAAGGCGTCTTGTTTGGCCGTAACGTTACCGGCGGCGCTGTGTTGATCAACACCGGCAACCCAACCGAAGAATTCCAAGGCAAAGTCCGCGCGGCCATCGACGGCCCGTTGCTGGATGGTGGTCGCGGCGGCGCGAACACCACCGTCAGCGGCGTTGTGTCTGGCCCGTTGGTTGAAGACACATTGCTGTTCAAACTGGGTGCGTATTACAACAATGATGATGGCTATTTCACCAACCAGTTCGATG
This sequence comes from uncultured Sphingomonadaceae bacterium, assembly GCA_937920575.1. GTDB lineage: Bacteria > Pseudomonadota > Alphaproteobacteria > Sphingomonadales > Sphingomonadaceae > CAKZSF01. The sequence continues at coordinate 23,135 of CAKZSF010000333.1, forward strand.
GATCGAACCATGGCGCGGCCGAAACCACCATCCTGCGCGGTGCGCTGGAATTCCGCCCTGCGCCAGAGCTGACATTGGTCGGCAAAGTCGACTGGTTTGACAGCGAGGGTGATGGCCCATCGGCACAGAACCGCGGCCAGTTTGATCGAAACAGTTTCGATTTCGCGATCGACAATCCCGGCAGCTACACCAGCGAAATTCTCACCGCGTCGCTGCGCACCGATTGGGAAGTCGGCCCTGGTATCCTGACCAACATTTTTGGCTATCGCGATTACAGCGCGACCACTGATGCAGATATCGATGCGCTACCTGTGTTCATTTTCCATTCTGACACAGAGACCGAGCAAGAGCAGCTGTCAACCGAGCTGCGCTATGCGATGAGC
>CAKZSF010000334.1 GCA_937920575.1 uncultured Sphingomonadaceae bacterium
GAGGCAACAGCGCAGCGTTTCGGTTTTCCGCCGGATCGCCGGGTGGTCAATATTATCCTGAAGGATGACTATTCAAGCGTCACGGCCGAGGTGGAATTCGAAGCGCCGTCGCGCGGTGGCTATTGGTATAACGAGCAAGAGCTGACCTATCTCAAGATCGCCAATGGTGGCCGGCTGAATTTCAATTTCGAGGTCAATGACACCAGCCCGCTGACCGAGGCGGATCGCGGATTGGCATTTGGCGGGTCGCAACTGCAAAGCGAATTCCGCACGCTGGTTTCAGACACGCTCAATGTTGAGGGCACGGCCAACTACGCCAAAGCTTTCATCGAAACCGGAGGATCGATCAGCCTGACGGCGGCGGCGCAATATACGCAAAGCTTGTCTCTATCGGGCCTGCGTGACCTTGCCACGCTTGATCCGTTGGAGAACTATTTCGAGAATGATCAGCTATCTTTCGGAGCCAATTATTCGCATCCGATTGGCGATTTTCGCGCAACGACCTCTTTCAACACGAGCCGCAATCAAACCCGCCGAGAGATTGAGCGGATCACCGATGGCGGTTTTGATCGGTCACAATCGACGGTTTGGTCAGGGTCCAACCTGACAACATTGCGTGGCACAGTGCTCAATCTGCCAGCCGGTGAAGTGACCACCACGTTTGATCTTGGCTACAATTGGACGCAAATCGACAGCGAGGATACGCGCACGCTGCTGCGCACCGATCTGACGCGCGGTGATCTTTCGGCGGGCGCGAATATCGCCATTCCGCTCACCAGCCGCCGCAATGTGTTTCTGGATGCGATTGGCACGCTGACTTTGCAGGCGCAGGTCGGGGTCAACCATCTGTCGGACTTCGGCACGTTGAACGATTGGACATTGGGTCTCAATTGGTCGCCAATCGAGGATTTGAACCTGCAAGCCACGCGCACCTGGCGCGAAGTTGCCCCCGGTCTTGGTGCGCTTGGCAACCCTCAGGTTGAGAACTTCAACATTCCGGTGTTCGATTTCGTCAACGGACAGGACACGCTGGTTTCCGCTATTTCTGGCGGTAATCCGGATTTGTTGCGCCAAACACAGGCGGATTGGCAATTTGGCGCGAACTGGAAGCTGCCATTTTGGAGCGATGCCCGCCTTCAACTGAACTATTCGATCAATGACAGCGACGATGTGACGCTGAGCAATCCGTCATACACTGCAGCATTTGAAAGTGCCTTCCCAGAGCGTGTGACACGCGACGCTTCAGGAAATTTGCAATCGATTGATCTTCGTCCGATCACACTGTTCGAAACGAAAACCCGTTTCATCTCAATCGGGATCAACGCACGCGGCACAATCGGCAAAGCGCCGCAAAGAGGGCGCGGTGGCCCTCCCGGCGCTGGACGGCCATCGGGCCGCCCACAGGCTGCAACGGGCGGCCCGCCATCCGGTGTTGCTAGTGCTCGGCCATCGGGTGGCCCCGCTACAGGTCGCCCTGCTGTAGGCCGGCCTGCCGGTGGCCCGCCTGATTTTGCCGCAATCAGAGAGCGGTTCTGCAACACGCCAGAAGGTGAGGCGCCCGATCTGTCTGGATTGCCGGAGCAGATGCGGGCGCGCTTCCTCAACGAGAATGGCGAGATCGATCCGGAGCGCGTCAAGCAGGCACGGCAGCGGTTTTGTGGCGAGGCCGGCCAAGCGCAAGCCAGCCGGTTTGGCGCGATGCGTGCGGCCGTTTGCGCCGACCCACCTGATCTGGACGCTTTGCCAGAAGGAATGCGTGCGCGGCTGCTGAAAGAGGACGGCACGGTCGATCCTGAGCGGCTTGCTCAAATCAAGCAACGCATGTGCAACGCCGATGGCAATGCCGGTGACACCGCTCCGGGGGGCTCTGGTGGCCCTCCGGCGCAGGCTGGCGGTGGCCGACGCGGCGGACCGCCGGGACTGCCGTTTGGTCGGGGGCAGGGCGGGCCTCCGCGTTACTTCCTCAGCCTCAACCATTTTATCGCGCTGGAGAACGAAGTGACGCTCGCGCCCGGCGGCCCGGTGTTTGATCAGATTGCAGGCGATGTTCTTAGTGGCGGGGCGGTGTCGCGGCACAATTCGCGGCTAGAAGGCGGCATCTTTTTCAACGGCTATGGTATGCGACTGTCGGGCCGATACACGGGCAAGGCGCAATTGCTGGGCAATGGTGCCGCGGGCAGCACAGACTTGTTCTTCGGCGATCTGGTCCGGTTTGATCTACGCCTGTTCGCCAATTTGGAGCAAATCTTGGGTGTCGAGAAAGGCTTCCTGAAAGGGACTCGCCTTTCGCTGCGCGCAGACAATATTCTCGACGCACGGCGGACCGTCGTGGACGCTAATGGTGATGTGCCATTCGCGTTCGAACCGTTCCGGATTGATCCAGTTGGCCGCTATCTGGGAATTGATTTCAGGAAGCAGTTCTAGCGCCCCGATTGGTGCCCGCCTAGTTCAGTTGCGTGACCGGTGGGAACATCATGGAGGCGTAGAACGGCACGCGGAATGGTGCCCATTGGCCTTCATCCTGAGCCAATCGGTCTGCCAGAGCAATCATCACCGACGGGTTCACGCCCAAGCCGCAATGGCTGGCATAGACTTCGATATTTTCGGTCTGCTCGCCTGGTTCCTGCACCGATCCGCGCCAATGCACGACGCCATCGGCCTTAGTCAGGATAGATGTGGTTGGGACAGGTGGAGCCTCGTGCAAGTTGGTGAAGTTGCCGTTTTTCAGTGGCTCAGGCTCACGACCATTGAGCAGTTCAAACAGCTTTGCAGCAATCGTGTGGTCGCGGTCATCGCTGATCGGGCTCCCCAGCGAGATCACCATGCGGACTTTCTCGGGCATCATCTTGGCAAGCTCACGAGCGAACACACCGCCCAAGCTCCAACCGATGATCGAAATTTTGCGTCCGGTGCGCTCAAACAGAGCATCAACACAGCTCTTCATCGCCTCAACCCGCGCATTGTCGACCCGGACATTGCGGCCCAGATCCCAGCCAACCACGTCATAGCCAAGCTCTGTCAGCAAATTGCGCATTGGGCCGGTTGAGTAATCTGAAGCCATGAAGCCGGGCAGCACAAGCACACCATGCCCGTCGCCCGATGGCAGACCCGACAGCATCGGCCGCATCGCGTAAAAGCTCGCCAGATCGAACAGCGCGCGGCTTGGCTCGGTATAGCGAAGGAAGCTGTTAGGCGGCGTGGCCGGCCGGGCTTCCCGTTCCAGGGATTCAGCTGTTGCTGCGGTCATATATCGGCGTGCTCCTGTCCTGCGATCATCATCCGGTCATCCTGTAGGATGGCGAACAATCTTTACCCCTTGGCTTTTGCCTTCTTGCGGGGCTTGGCGGCGGGCTTGGTCGCCCGCTTCTTGGTCGTTGTCTTGGCGGTCTTCGTGGCCTTCGCTGCGCTCTTCTTGGCGCTCTTTCGCTTAGTGGCCTTCTTTGCCTTGGGTGCCTTTGTGGCTGCTTTGGCAGCATCGCGCAACTCGGCAAAGCTGTCTTCGATGCATTGGACATAGAAATCCGGGTCAGGCAGCAGCTCGCGGCAGGCGGTGAAGCTGATAGTGGCTTCGTCGACATAGGATTGCACGACATGGCCCAAACCCAAGCCATCCGTAAGGCAAATCAGACCCATATGGCTTTCGAGCCGGGCCCCGTTTGAGTAGATCGGGATTGGCGGGCCGGGGACGTTCGTGACAACTGTGGAGAAGGGCGGGCCGACGCGGTTGGCCAGACCCATGCGGGTGTAGAGCTGCGCACCCAGCGCCATATACAGCGCGGGACTGACCTTGCTGATTTCGGTCATGTTGCGCGCGCCCATCGCGTCCGTCATTGCTTTGGAATTGACCGTTTCCTGATGGACATAAGCAAGCCGCTCCGCAGGGTCCTCGATATGCGTGCCCAGAGGTGCAATCATGGCGGAAACCTGATTGCCCATGTCGCCTTTCTCGTCAGTTGACCGGACAGAGATTGGCGCCATCGCGGTGAGCGTCTTCTTGGGAAGGTCTTCTTTGGATTTCAGATATTTGCGCATCGCTCCGCCCACGATGGCGAGGAACACGTCATTGACTTTGCAACCGGGTGAAAGCGCGCGGATCGCCTTGATATCTTCCAACGGGAAGCGGCGACCTTCGATCACGCGCGCTGAAGAAATCGTACGGTTGAACCGGCTTCGCGGGGCCAGCATGCTGCCGTTCACTTTGAAGTCTTTGGTCGCAAGGCCTTTGATCGCGTTGGCTAGGCCCGGCGCGGCGCGTGCGGCCACTTCCAACTGTTTCAGCGGATTGCCAATCGCGTTGATGTAACTGCGGCCCAGCAAGTCGATCGCGTTGGGGATTTTCTCCGGCTCCCACGTGTCGGGCTCGGTCGGAGCTGGAGCATCGGGCGTGACCGTGTGCAGCGCCTCCAAAAGATCGACGCCGCTCATCCCGTCAATCGCGGCATGATGCACCTTGGTGACCATCGCATAGCAGCCCTTCGGCACGCCATCGACATTGTCGAGCCCCTCGATCACTGTGAACTCCCACGGTGGCCGTGTCAGATCGAGCGGGCGAGCGAAAATGCGCGCTGCCTGGATGCACAATTGCCGCCAGTCGCCCGGCTTGGGCAAGGCGATGTGCCGCACATGATACTCCAGATCGAAATCGGGATCCTCGACCCAATAGGGGTAATCCAGATCAAACGGCACGCGCACCAGACGCTGGCGGACGGTGCGCGACAATTGCATGCGATCTTCGATGAAACCCAGAATGTCTTTGAAGCGGACAAAACCACCCGGCGCAGTTTCCGGATTGTAGATCAGGATCGAACCGATATGCATCGGTGAATTGCGCGTTTCCAGCGCAACGAAGCTGGCATCCATGCCTTGGAGCTGACGCAAGTGTTGGCCTCCTATTGCCGTTGCCATGGGGTCTAGCATGCGAAACCCCACGACAACAGCCAATGCTCGCATTGTGTGCCGCGCCGGGATTGCTTATCTGATGCGCTATGGCACGCACTCCCGCAGGAACTCCCCACGATCCACGGGGCGCAGAACGCTTTAACGAGGAGCGCGCGACCTATGCCGTAAAGGGATCGAGCGAGAAGGGCGCGCAGCCTGATCTGGAAACGGGTGTCGCGGCTATCCGCGAAACGGTGAAGGCGTTGCCCGCTAAGCCGGGCGTCTATCGCATGTGCGATGCGCGCGGCGATGTCTTGTATGTCGGCAAGGCGCGGGTGCTCAAAAACCGCGTTACCAACTACACGCAGGTGGACCGGCTGCCGACACGCCTGCAACGCATGGTCAGCCAGACGCGCAGTATGGAGATTGTGACCACCAACAGCGAGGCAGAGGCGCTGCTGCTGGAGGCGCAGCTGATCAAGCGCTATCGCCCGCCGTACAACGTGCTGCTGCGCGACGACAAAAGCTTCCCCTTCATCCTGCTGCGCGGCGATCACGCCTTCCCGCAAATCCGCAAACATCGCGGCGCGCGCCGTGCCAAGGGCAATTACTATGGCCCGTTTGCGAGCGCAGGTTCAGTCAACACGACGATTAACGCGCTGCAGAAACTGTTCCTGCTAAGGTCTTGCACAGACAGCTTTTTCAGCCG
>CAKZSF010000335.1 GCA_937920575.1 uncultured Sphingomonadaceae bacterium
TCGCCATAATGCGTGATATGCGCTGAGTTCACCACCAGCTGAGCCTCATACAGGGCATGCGCCAACCGGTTGAGCAGAGCAGGCCGGTCGCGCGCGCTCACTTCAATCACGGTGAAGCGGTTGGATGCTTCATTGTCAAACGCCACGCGGGGGCGCACGTCAAAACTGGAAGCACGGCTGTGACGCAAAGGCCGTCTGGCAAGCTTGGGCACCAGCGCAACCTTGGCCGCCAATGAATCGGCGATGGTTGCCTCCAGCCGGTCCAACTGGCGCCGCTCTGCAAAGGGCTTCCCATCTGGATCCTGAACGATGAAATTGTCGAGCGCTTTACCGGTGCGAGTCGTGTGAATGCGCGCGTCAATAATGTTCGCACCCGCCAAATTGATTGCCCCGGCAATGCGATAGAACAACCCGGGGTGGTCATCGGCAATCACGGTCACCAGCGTCGCCCCGCGTGTCTTGTAATATTCGCAGTGGATAGAGAGCGCGGTGCCTTGCTCCTCAGCGGCCTGAAACTGCTTAAGGTTGAGCGCGATGATATCTTCGGATTCGGCGACCCAATAGGAATCGGCGAAGCGACCCATCCGGCCCTCGCCCGCCAGCTCCGCATCATCCCCCAGCAATTCGCGCACTGCCGCCTTCTTCGCCGCAATCCGTTGTTCCCGACCATGGACCGCATGGCCCAACCGCAGATGTTCTTCGGCCAAGCCGTACAGCTCCGACAGAAGTTGGCGTTTCCAACTGTTCCAAGTGCCCGGCCCGACGGCGCGGATATCCACCACGGTCAGCATCAGCAGCAAACGAAGCCGCTCCAGATTTTGAACTTCGCCCACGAAATCAGAGATGGTTTTGTAGTCAGACAGATCACGTTTGAAGGCAGTCGCGCTCATCAGCAAATGCTGGCGCACCAACCACGCGACCAGATCGGTTTCCTCCTCGCTGAGGCCAAACCGTGGGCACAGCTTGCGCGCGACCTCTGCGCCCAGCACCGAGTGGTCGCCACCGCGCCCCTTCGCAATATCGTGCAGCAACACCGACGCATAGAGCACGCGGCGAAACTTGATCTTGGGCAGCAGCCCGCTGGACAGCGGATGGTCGTCTTTGAACTCGCCGCGTTCGATTTTGGCGAGCAAGCCAATCGCGCGGATCGTGTGCTCATCGACTGTGTAGTGATGATACATGTCGAACTGCATCTGCGCGTTGACCCGGCCAAAGTCAGGCACGAACCGGCCAAACACGCCCGTCTCGTTCATCCAGCGCAGCACCAGTTCCGGGTTGTTCTTGCCCGACAGAACATCCAGAAAAAGCGCGTTCGCCTGCGGGCTTCGCCGCACATCGCGTTTGATCAACTTGGCATCGCGCGATGCCTTGCGCATCGTTTCGGGATGGATTTCGAGGCCGTGTTCCTCGGCGATCTGGAAGATTTCGATCAGACGGACAGGGTCATCGCGAAACCAGTCGTCGCCCGGCGCGGCCAGCTTGCCGTCATACACCTGATAGCCTTTCAGCTGGCGCGGCCGCGACCGGAACGTCGCGAGCAAACCCGTACGGCGCTGCTTGCGGGTGAATTCGTCGTCCAGCTTGGCGAGGAACACGCCGGTCAGGCTGCCCACGCGTTTGGCCTGCAGGAAATAGAACTGCATGAACCGCTCAACCGCGCTTTTGCCGGTGCGGTCAGAGAAATTCATACGCTTGGCAACTTCGCGCTGCAAATCAAACGTCAGCCGGTCTTCGGCTCTGCCAGTGACGATGTGGAGGTGGCTGCGCACCGCGAGGAAAAAGCCCTCTGCCCGCCGGAAAGCACGGTATTCCGCCTTTGTCAGCAGACCCTGATCAACCAGTTCTGACGCACTGCGGACCTTGTGAATATATTTGCCGATCCAGTACAGCGTGTGGAGGTCGCGCAGGCCGCCCTTACCTTCTTTCACATTGGGTTCAACCACATAGCGACTATCGCCGACGCGCTTATGGCGGGCCTCTCGCTCGGCCAGCTTTTCGGTCAGGAATTCCCGTTCGGTGCCGCTGACAACCTCTGCGGCAAAGCGGGCGGATGCCTCGTCATACAATGCCTGATCGCCCCACACATAGCGTCCCTCCAGCAAGGCGGTGCGAATGGTCAAATCCTGCTTGGCCATCTTGACCATTTCATCGAGCGAGCGGCTCGAATGGCCAACTTTCAGGCCGATATCCCAGAGGTAATAGAGGATCGCCTCAAACACTTGCTCGCACCAGGCGGTGCGCTTGCCCGGAGTCAAGAACGCCAGATCCACGTCGGATTGGGGAGCCATCTCCTCGCGGCCATAACCGCCAACCGCCATGATCGTGATACGCTCTCCGGTGGAGCGGTTAGCGGCCGGATAGAGATCAGCGACGACATGATCGTGAATGACGCGCAGCAACTGGTCGACCAGGAAGGAATGACCGGCAGTGATTTCGTGACCGGCGGAGGGCTTTTCCTCCAACCGCTTCGCCAATTCCGCACGACCAGCTTCTAGCACATCCTTGAGCAAGGCAATGATCGCAGGGCGCGCAGCCTCGCCTTGCTCAGCAAAGGCGTGAGCAATGGCTTCAGCCAATGCCCTGCGGTCAATAATCGCGCGCTGATTGGGTATACGGGCCAATTTTCAGCGCACTCCTTCTGTTCAGTTTAAGCGGCGTATATCTTGCGCAGAGAAACCTTGTCGACTTTCTCCGTTCCCAGACGCGGCAGTTTTTCCTCTGCCTTCCATAGAGTCGAGGGAATTTTGAAGGCAGCCAAATGGTCTTTCAAGAACGCAAGCAGCGCTTCTTCCGTCAGGTCTGACCCTTCGACCGGCAGCCAGACTGCAGCGGGAACTTCGCCAAAGCGATCATCCGCCAGCCCAAAGACTGAACATTCGGAGATTTCCGGATGCGCATAAATCGCCTCTTCCACTTCGATGCAGGAGATGTTCTCACCGCCACGGATGATAATGTCCTTCTTGCGGTCCACAATGTAAAGATAGCCGTCCTCGTCGAGATAGCCGAGATCGCCTGTGCGGAAGTAACCATCGGGCATGATCGCCTGACGTGTGGCTTCCTCATTGCCCCAATAGCCGAGGAAATTCGCGATTGAGCGGATCGAGACTTCGCCGCGCTCGCCCTGCGGCACCGCATTGCCATCATCATCGAGGATCGCCAGATCAACCATTGGCCGTGTCGGCAAGCCTGTCGAGCTGGGCTTGGCGATGTAATTCTCATTGAAATTGCCGCAGCCAACCGCATTGGTTTCTGTCAAGCCATAGCCGAGCAGCGGGAAGCCATCGGGGAACGCCTCCTTGATCCGCGTGACATGCTCTGGCGGACGCGCTGAGCCGCCGGCGGCAAATGCCGTACAGGCTGACAAATCGTACTTCTCACGGTCAGGATGCGTCGCGATCTCGTAGCTCATCAATGGAACGCCGACGAAGTAGCTGACCTTTTCGGCCTCCATCGCCTGCATCGCGGCCTCTGCATTCCATTTCGGGATCAGCACGAGTTTACGACCCAATGCGAAGCTTTGCAGAAACAGCGGCACTTCGCCAGTTACGTGGAACAAGGGCACAGCGACCAAGGCGCTGGGTTGCGCAGAGGGCTGCTCGCCATGTTCCATCACATAGAGCTGCAAAGCTGTGACCGAGATTGAGAGATAGCTGAAAATGCCATGCAGCACGCCGCGATGATCGGAATAAGCACCTTTCGAACGGCCCGTTGAACCGGATGTGTAAAGGATCGTCGCCAGATCATCGGGCGTGATATCGGGCAGATCGCCGTGACCACCCTTGGCCATCAGCGTCGCAAAACCGCCGTCGAACCCGTCATGGCCGAAGATAACCAACTCGCCATCAATATCGCGGCCATCCAGACGCGCAGCGCGCTGTTCGTCAGCCAGCACCATTTTGCATTCGGCCAGCTCGATGCCTTCGGCCAGCTCTTCACCAGTCCACCAGCCATTCAGCAGCGTCGCACAACCGCCCGCCATCAGGATCGCCATATAGGCGATGATCCAGTTGGACGAATTGCGTGCTGCGATGCCAATACGGTCACCCACCTCGACATTCCAATCAACAACCAGCGCGCGGGCCAGCTTGTCTGCCGCTGCGTATGTCTCGGCAAAGGTCAGGCGTGTGTCGCCATCAACAATGAACGTCGCCTCGCGGTGCTGCGAACAGAAATGCGCGAAATAGGCGGGCAATGATGGTGGACAGCCCTTAAAAGCGGGCAGCTCGCGGCCGAACCGTTCAAACGGAACTGTTTCAAACATTCCGCCTTCTGCGGTCAGCTGATCAACAATCGCATTCAGTTTGACGTCTAGCTCACTAGGCATGTGGTGTTTCCTCTTCCAAATTCATCTCCCCGGCGCGAATCTTTGACGCATCCAGGGCTTTAACGCGTGCCCCTGCTGTGCCAAAGGAACGCGCAAACGGATAGTAAAAATTACGTCCGCAGTTTTAAGGGGTTCCCGCTTTGCTGTCACTTTTGGCGACCGCTGCCGTTTCTGATCCGATTATGTGGGCCGATCTGGGCCT
>CAKZSF010000336.1 GCA_937920575.1 uncultured Sphingomonadaceae bacterium
GTCATCAATTGCAAAGCCGCAGCGGCAGCGCCAAATGGGAAGCTCGCGAAGAAGAAGAATGCACCATACCCGATCGCGCCCAAGATAAAGTTGGGCATCAAAGGTGCGGCTATCGACATCGGCAGGAGTCCGATCCCGCCGATAATTCCGGCCCGCATCGTGGCGTCCGAATACCCCTTTTGCGCCAAGCGGTCTGCAACAACGCCGCCGAGGATGATCCCGCCACCGCCACAGATGAAGATGGCAATCCCGAATGCCTTGCCTGCTTCGCTCGCATCAACGCCAAAGTCCCTGATCAGCTGCGTAGGCCCCCAGGCGACAAACCCGTTGAAGCTGATCGCCAACATCGCAAAACCGATGAAGTGGCACAGGCAAACCTTCGGGTTCTCGCGCAAAAACTTAAGCGCGCTTTGCGTCAGTTCGCGCCCTTCGGTCGTTAGCTTCTTGCGGCGCACCGGCTCTGGAAATGTGAACATCAACAATGCCAGCAACACGCCGGGAAGCCCGACAATCACGAAAACGAACTGCCATATGCGAAGCTCACCAAGAAACGGCAGAGACAATGTGTTCCCGTCGTTGACAAAAGAAATCACCAACCCGCCCAGCATAAAGGCGATACCAGCGCCAAAAAACACGCCAGATGAATAGACACCCATCGCACGCCCAAGACGATTGGGAGGAAACAAATCAGCGAGCATGGAATAGGCCGCAGGCGAGAGCGCAGCCTCACCAACCCCCACACCCATCCGGGCCAGAAACAATTGTGCGAAGTTCTTTGTCAGGCCGCACAAGGCGGTCATCGCACTCCAGACGATCATCCCAATAGCGATAATCCAGCGGCGCGAAAATCGATCAGACAGCCACGCTATCGGCAGTCCAAGGAAACAATAGAAAATGGCGAAAGCCACACCATGCAGCAGCCCCATTTCGGTGTCGCCAATCCCCAGATCGGCCTGAATCGGCCCCACCAAAAGCGACAGGATCGTGCGGTCAATGAAGGAAACCGTGTAAGCAATCAGCAGAACAGAAACTGCATACCAGGCAGTCTTGGCTGGCGGATAAGGCACATCTTGATTGATTGTTCCGCTCATATTGACGCGATCCTCTTCGCAAATTGGCCGTGACAACGCATTGCTACCTGATCATCGTGAGCGATCAATGCATCGCGCGTTCTCCCTACAACGTTCATGCAACTTCCGTGCAGGGCACAAAAGACTGGGCGATTTCCGTCTTGAGCACCTTGCCCATCGCATTGCGCGGAAAAGCCTCCATCACGGCAAATTCCTTGGGCACTTTCTGTTTGCCGATCCGGTCGTTGCACCAACCGGTCAGAACCGCTGTATCTGGCTGCGATGAACCCTTTTTCAGCGTGATGGCAGCAACGATGCGTTCGCCCCAATATTCATCAGGTATGCCCACCACGGCGCTTTCCGCAATCGCAGGATGTTCGTCCAAAATCCGCTCAACTTCGCGCGGGTAAATGTTGATGCCGCCAGAGATGATCATCTCTTTCTTGCGTCCGACGATATAGAAGAAACCCTCTTCATCCTGCCGAGCCAAATCCCCGGCGGAGACCCAACCATCCTTCATGCTGCTTTGCGTCTCTTCGGGTCGGTCACGATATCCGGCAAAGAGGTATGGCGACCGGCTGAACAGTTCACCCACGTCACCTTGGGCGACATCCTTGCCATCGTCACCGACAATCCGGATCGACGTGTTGACGAATGGCCGGCCCACGCATTGGACCTTACGCAGCTGATCGGCGGGGCGCATCGAAGTCACAATCCCCGCTTCGGTGGACCCATAACATTCGTGCAGCAAGCCTTCGCCAAAATGCGCAACAATGCGTTCTTTGATCGGCTGAGTCAGCGGAGCGGCATTCGATATGATCGCTTTAAGCTTGTGCCCGTTGCTCTTTGAAAGAGCCTTTTCGTCGAGCGCAAAGAACGCTTGAAAATGCGTCGGAACCAGGAAGATGCCGGTGACCTCGCCCCGTCCGATATGATCCAAAGTCTGTTCCGGATCGAACTTCGCATACAGATCGAGCGAGCCGCCGAAATAGAGGGGTGCGATGTTGAACGCAAAGCCCGCACCATGGCATAAGGGTGCAAGTCCGAGAAAGCGATCATCGGGCCCGTAGCAGCCATATTCTACGCCCATTCCGAAGAAGGTCAGCGAACGGCTGCGATGGGTTACGCAAACGCCTTTAGGCTGGCCTGTCGTCCCCGATGTGTAAGGCATAACAAAGACGGAGTTTTCATCCGCAAGCTCATCATCATGAGGCGGCCCATCATCAACGGCCGAGAACACATCATCCAGCTCGTCTCCGATGGCACAGATCTGCATGGAATGCGCCCCATGTGCTCTTACACCTTCGGCGATTACCGGGTCGCAGACCAAGACTTTCGCGCCCGCATCAGCGCAAATCGCCAGAATTTCGTGAACCGACAATTTCGGATTGGGTTTCGCAACTGTGACACCGACAGCCCCCAACCCGCATGCCAACGCGATGAAGTCGATCGAGTTGGACGCGGCAAGAGCGATGCAATCACCGGGCTTCAAGCCCCATGCGGTGCGTGATGCATGACAAGCCTGGTTCATCCGCGCAACAAGCTGCGCGTAGGTCACCTGATCGACCACATTGCCTCGGTCATATGCACGGATCGCGCATTTTTCCGGCATTCTCGTAGCCGCTGCACGAATGCCCTCATAAGCGAGCAAAGGCATAATTCCAGCATCGCTCATGAGTGATGCTGGCCCACAAAAATGTTCGCAATCGGGCATGTGAAGATTGTACAGGTCGTCATCCCATCAAGCCGCGTTCTGCAGGTTGAACAAGCGAAGTGCGTTGTCGCGCATCACCTTCTGGTGGCTGGCGGGACGCAGTTTGAGATCGTCGATTTCGCGCACGGCGCGCTCCGGATCGATGACGGGCCAGTCAGTGCCGAACAGCACTTTGTCTTGACCATATGAGTTCATGTAATGAACCAAATTGTCTGGCCAATGCTTGGGCGCGTAGGCATCTGTGCCGATGAAAACATTCTCATGCTTCCACGCCATAGAGATCATTTCTTCAGTCCATGGCACGCCAATATGGATGCCAATGAGCGTCAGTTCGGGAAAATCAATTGCGACAGTGTCGAGAGTGATAGGCCGCCCAACACTGGGCAGGCGGCGGGTGCGCGAATAGACCAGATTGTGCCCAACCTGCATCATAATCGGAATGCCCAACTCGCAGCACTTCGCGTAAATTGGGTAGTATTTGCGATGGTCGGGCGCCAGCTCCATCCAATGCGGGTAGAGATGCGCCCCGACGAAGCCCAATTCCTTGACCGCATATTCTAGCTCGGCCACCTGCTCCATCCCGCGATAGGGATCGATCCCCGCCAGACCATAATAGCGATCGGGATGGCGCGCACAGACCTCTGCAACATCGGCGTATGGAATTTCGAACGAGCCCTGCATCCGGATATCTCCGGCACGAACAGCAATGAGCAGAGACTTTTCGATTCCGGCCCGGTCCATACGATCGAGATAATCAGTCTCGCTCACACCGCCGCGCATATCGTCGGACATCCGGACCTGATCTTTGAAGTGATCATCCAGGCCGGTACGCCCTTCGACGACCATCTTTGGCGTGTAGAGATTTGTTACGATGTCTATGGCGCCTTGCACGCGACTTGCTCCCAAAATGGCCACTTCAAAACCGCAATGGCGACGGCATTTTTCAACACGTATTCAGGAGGTTCGCAGGCGTCTTGGTAACTGCCTTTACGAGGCCTGACGAAGAGCCAGGATCCCGTCGGAATCTTCCTTGAATTTCGATTTGGCACGGTCGCTCAGCCGGTCATTATCCCAGATCGGAAATGACTCGATTGCCACCTTCACATCGCTCACGCCGTCCAATTTCTTGAGCGATTCAATGACTGCATTGGATATCTTATATTCGAAAAAGCAATTGGGGTCGGTCAGCGTCATTGAAACGCGAACGGCACTGCCATCGAGCTCCACTTCATTGATCAATCCCATGTCGATGATCGACAGATCCTTACCCGCCAAGCACATGCACGGATCGCCGATTTCACCCAAAGCCTGCTCAATTTTCTTTGACAGTTCGATCACACCGGGAGGCTGAGTCATGCATCACCTCGCACCGCTGCCCACGGCCGTCGGAGCCCCTTTTCAGCACGATATTTGCTGAAGCGGTCATCTGCGATCTTCGCGTGAGCCTTTGCGATATCGACACCGTGGAAACGGGCAAAATTGTTGCCCATTATGTTGTCTTTGTCTTTCTGGGTCAGCGGGTAATCAAACATCGTACCCTGAGGTGCCCTGTGCGCCTCTAGCGCCTCAACCACAAAGCGCGGATGGGGGTTGGTCGCAGCGGATGAATAGATCAGACGGTCAGAGCCAACCGTCGTCATATACATATACATCATTTCGTTGAACTTACGCGGATCGAAAAGTGGCCAAAGCATTGGCCCCTCCATCACTGCGGTCACGTTGTCATACTCGCTCATCAAGAGGATGGTCGCCTCGTTGAGAAGCCACCCTGCATGGACGAGATGAAACAGCAGATCGGGGAAATTCTTAGCCGCCCCGGCGATATCATTAACCCCATAGGGGCGCTTCTTCGTCAGCGTGCGGTGATCATATTCCACCAGCTTGTGGATTGCGATATGCTTTACGCCGCGATCGCGCAGATGCTCGAAGATTGGAAACGCGACTTTGGTATCGTCCATGTACCAATCGGTCGCCTGCCCGGTCTCGTCATTGAAACCAGTGGGGTAGAGCTTGATCCCGTCGGCGCCTTGACTCACCAACTCATCAGCCAAAGCCAAAATTTCGTCTCTTGGACGACCTAAATCGAGGGCACCGTACCAAAATACCCGGTCGGGATAATGCTTCTTGAGATACGCGCCCTTCTCGTTGGTGACCAGTCCATCAATGTTGTACTGGAACAGTGGTACCGAGTGCATGCAGACCATATCGGTCGTGCTTTCGAGCAGCATCGTATCGATGAATTCTTCGGGCTGCCAATTGCGCGCCCATTGTTCCTGCGTCAGCCGATGTTCCGGCGGACAGCACAGAACGTGATAGTCATATGCGCCGTTGAAGGACGACAAGCGATTGCGCCGATTATCGGGACGTTGATTATACGCATGCGCAACCGCATCGATAATCAGACGATCCGTCCTTGGCGGAGGAAGAGGGCCAGTTTCTGCGCCCGCATGGGCAGCCCATACTGGTCTGCTTTGCATTGCTGACGCGACACCAGCGGTTGCCAGAGCACCCTTAACAACTGAGCGACGATTAGTTAGGAATTTGTAAGCCATCATCCTTCTCCTTCCGCATTGTTAGAATTGATCTGGCGACCTTACCTTATGCCAAAGGTCGTGCAGCAAAAATTGTGGCGGGCATGATGGCATTGAATTCACAACACGATCACGCCCGCCGACAATGACGACATTCTACATTTTGAACTTGCCGCGGATTGCCCACCGCAACGGATCAATCTGTGTACCGGCTGGCTGAGCGGTCACATACTGCTCCACATTGAAGCAATTGGAACACTCCAGACCGATCGACCATTGGCCTCCGTCGGCCTCATACATGAGGCTCGAATTGACGAGGAAAGCCTCTTCGATCAGCGCCATGGAAGTCGGCGTAGCCGCACGCAGTGCCTCAGCAGTGTAATCGCCGATTGACGTGAACACCAAGCGACCACCGGAACCAAGCTCATGCTCGTAGGTCATGCCAATCGAGCCCGTGAAATCCGGCGAGCTGGTCAGTGACGAGTCCAGCGTGAAACCAGCTGCAAGAGCCAGGGGAGACAGGCTTGAATACCGGACATCCTGATAGCCAAGGCTACCGAAGATCCGCAGTCCATCAACAGGCACGGCCGAAACCTCAACTTCAACACCTGTTGATTTTGAATCGCCGGCATTGCCCGTCACAAAGATTGGCGGAGCCGTGTTTGGAAGCGCCGAGTTGATCTGCAAATCGGTGAAATCCGCATGGAAGACGGTCGCGTTGAAACGCAAACGGTTGTCCAAGAGGTCAGTTTTGACACCAAGCTCATACGACCACACCTTCTCAGGACCGAAGTCAGCAAATGCAGCCGGGTTGGTTGCACGAGCATTCCAGCCGCCTGATTTGAAACCGTTGGTCGCTGAAACAAAGACCAAGATATCAGGCGTTGCTTGATACTGGACACCGAATTTCGGCGTAACCCGCGAAGTCTTCAGCACATCGGGGAACGGAATGTCGTTTTCGGTGAAGCCGGCTGGGCCAAACACTTCCAGATCAAGAGTTTTCTCCTCATCTGTCCAACGCAGACCGGCGGTCAATGTCAGCTGGTCTGTGACGTTGACGTCCCATTGCGAGTAAACAGCAAAGCTGCGCGTATCGTTCTTGAGCAAACGATCTGCGATCTGGAAAGGAGCCCCTCCATTGAACGCAAGGTGATCCTGGAAATCGGTCACATTTTGCTCATCTAGGTAGTAGAAGCCGGTGGTGTAAGACAGAAGTCCATCGGCCAGCGTGCCAGTAATTTTCACTTCCTGGCTGAACAGCTCGTGGGTTGCGTCGTTCGTGATGGCAAATGCGCTCACAAACTGGCTCAAACGGTTGCCGAGAAAATCAACCGCAAACTCATGGTCAGTGTTGCGATAGCCGGTGATGAATTCGAGATCCGCATTGCCAAGCTCAACCACCAATGACGATGTTACCGAGATCTCATCAACCTGGTTCCATGCACAGTTGTTGGCCAACCATTCGCGTGGATTAGCACCAGTCTTACACGACTGTTGGCGCGCAGTTGTGGTGCGCCAATCACCTGCATCGGTGTCTTCGATTGGTGCCGGGAAAGGCAGCCCAACTGGGCCTGATGTGCCAGGGATATAACCAATACTGCTGACTCGCGTCACATTGGCATTCCAAACGACGTTATCGCCAAGGTTCCAGCGCAGAGCAGCACGGCCACCCCAGCCACGGTCTTCGCCATAGTTGTCATCGCCCGTCACAGTGCTGGTGATCCAGCCATTGTCGTCAACGTAGAAGCCGGAGAGCATTACAGCCAGATCGTCGGTTACGGGCGTGTTGACCGTGCCGCGCACTTCCAAACGGTTGAAGCGGCCATAGGCAACTTCGCCTTTGACGTAAAATTCGTCGGTTGGCTTCTTCGTGATGATGTTGATCGCACCACCGGTCGTGTTCTTGCCGAACAGCGTACCCTGCGGCCCGCGCAGAACTTCGACACGCTCAACTTCGAACAGGCTGATGTTTGATGAGCCCTGGCGAGGCACAAGAACGTCATCAACATAGCTACTGACTGGCGGGTCGAATGTCGCGATTGATTCAGGGCTGCCGATACCGCGAATAAAGTAAGAGTTGGCCGTGCCCAGAACGTTCGCGTTGT
The DNA here is from genome assembly GCA_937920575.1 of uncultured Sphingomonadaceae bacterium. Lineage (GTDB taxonomy): Bacteria > Pseudomonadota > Alphaproteobacteria > Sphingomonadales > Sphingomonadaceae > CAKZSF01. The sequence continues at coordinate 7,421 of CAKZSF010000336.1, forward strand.
TGGACGAGTTTACGTTCGGCACGAAACCAATGGCTTCGCCAATGTCAGTTGCAACAATGCGGCCAAGGTCTTCGTCGGAAAATACTGACACCGTGACCGGCACTTCCTGCAAGGACTGCTCTTGACGCTGCGCAGTAACGACAATCGTCGCATTGCCTGCGGTTGTCTCAGTGGAGTCTGTTGTGTCGTCCGCGTTGGCGTCCTGCGCGAACGCCGCGCCCGCGCCATTCACACACAAGGCGATAGATGCTGCAGCTGCCCATTTATGGCGTCCGCGTATACCGAGTCTTTTGATCATTTATTCCTCCCGAGGAAACCCACGAATGGGCCAGATGTCCGCATATTGGTCTACATGCTTCTCCATGGTTGTAAATCGGGATGCACATATATGAATTACTGAAACCCCTATGTGATCGCTATGCGATTGTGACTTGGCGCGGGCGCTGATGGCAAAAGCCGCCTGTTGCACTTTCTATCAGACAGCGCGAATTTTCGGCTGGCATTAACAACGAAGGACTAGGCCGGCAGACCGGTGATTGCCCTCATAGCTTTGTAATATATAGATAATTCCCTTCTGCTAGCCAGCATATTGGACTTCAATTGGAGCACCTGATCTGCACTTTGCGCAAAGCACTCAAAGGCAACGCAACGCCCATAATTCAGCCTGTTTAGACCATTGCTCCACACGAACGGCAAATTGGGATTTTATCACATTGCGATTACAAATGGGGGTGTTTCGCGGTGGCCACGCTGTGGATGCGCGAGGTCGGCCGTCCACTAGATTCGCATGATCGCTTTCCGGTGCGCGGATTCTATGAGGCTAGCCTCTCGGACCAGTTGTTGTGTTCAACGGCATGGCAAACATAGCGGGGACGCGCTCTGGGGCCAAATTGTTCGAAATGCCGCGCTCGCGGTTTTGAGCGCAAATGCACAAACGGCCACCTCACGATAGAATCGTAAGATGGCCGCGTTATTGGTAACGTGAGCCACTCGACATCAATCGCAGATCTGAAAGAACCGCGCGAGTGGCTGTTGTTCGGACGTCAGTTCGGTGAGACTACGGAATCGATCACATTCTCCCAATCAGGGGAATCGTCGTTCCGCCCCATCTTGCCATTGTCCAGATCGACATCGACAATCCGCAAAATTTGAGCGAGCGAACTTTCACGGCGCGCGTCACGCTCTTCCAGAATGGATTTGGACGGCCGGAATGCCTCGATTTCAGCGCGATCAAGAACGCCCTTCGCCTCCAGCACCCGTTCAATCGTGTCCAATCGGTCGCGCAGAACAGCAACTTCGCCGCACGATGCCATCAGCATCGCAAGCAGTTTGTCGATTGCCGGATCATCGAAGAAGTAAGGACGCTGGCCTTTTGCGTGCTTCTGTAAGCGGTGCTCATTTTCCATTTTCAACAATCCTCTATTTCTTCCAACAGCCCCAAAGGTACCAGATCCCGCCACCGCCGAAATCGCCCCCTTGGAAGATGTTTGTGCGTTTGCTTTGCGCCGCTTCGAACACGCTCGGCGCCAATGCTTCAAAGTTATGCTCTGGGTTGAAACCTGCCTCCGACACCAGATCATCCAGATCCAGCTCGTGCGTGTAGCCCCAGAATGGCTCGTTGTTGTTGTACGTATCCCAATCGAGGATGAACGCATCATACTCGTCCATATCCTTGTATGGAGGAGTCTCGCTGTGCACCATCAACCCGCCTGGAGCGAGCAACCGGGAACATTCGGCAAGAATGTTCTTGAGCGCTTTGGCGGATGTCTCGTGAAGCAGAATGTGCGAGACAATGAGATCAAAGCTGCCATCTTCAAAATCGAGTTTTTCAGCATTCTGTTGGGAAAAATGGACCGTTTTGCCAAGCGATTCTGCACGCGAATGCGCGTATCGCAGCATCGGCGCAGCAACATCAACGGCATGCACCTCTGCATCAGGATAGGCATCCACATAAGGCAGTGTGCTGTGACCCACGGCGCAGCCCAGATCCAAGATCCGTTTGGGCGCAAAATCGGGGAATTTGGCCTTGATATAGCCAACTTGGCTGGCGCCCATATCGTCATTGTATGGGCCCATTCGTCCCATCGCATAGACATACACGCCGCTATCATAAAGCGCGCCTGCAGCAACGTCCTCTTCAACCAATTCTGTATGGTAAGCACCGGGCTGGCAATGAATGTCGACCGCGGTGTGGTACTTCGGAATTTCCAGCGTGGGATCGAGCCGAAGTGTACCGCCTGCCTCGCCGGGCACCTTTGCTTGATCGATCAGCCCGTCCAACTGCCGCTCAATCGGCAATTGGCAAGAAGCCCACATCATCTCTTGGCTTGTACGCAGCATCGAGCTCCAGAACCGATAATAGCCCTGCTTGTTCATCGCCTTGCGAACCTCGTGGCGATTGGTCGGTGCCCGGCCGTTTTCGCGTTCGAACTGCGGCTTAGCCATCTGGTCGTAAACAACTCTATTCTTGGGCGAAACATGCGTCGCCAGATAGAGTTTGAATGACTTCACGAACTCTTGCCGCGCAAACTCATCATGGTTCTGTTGTGGCAAAACGGAATGCCGGAACTGCTCATAATCAGGTGTCATCATGGTTCTCTTCCTATCCCAAAGTTTGTTCAGCCCCGGCACGGGCGACCGTGCCAAAGAGCGATTTCTTTACTCAATCATTTGCCTGAATCTCTGTGGCTCTTTCGATCGGCCCATCACTGCGCGCCAAACCCTTAGCGTAGGCAATTTCCAGCCACACGGCACCGTTTTCAGTCACCGGTCCCGCATCAAACGCCCATAGGCTACGCGGAGGCTGATAGACAAAGTCGGCCTTTTCCAGACGCCTTGGCTCACCGGCACTTTCCAGATCGGCGTGCTGCGCGATTGTTAGATCGCCATACAAAAGATAGCGCAGGCGATGAGCATTCTTGAAATAGCTCTTGTTCGCGCCGTCCGGGTGCGACCATCCCGGTGGCACCTTGATCAATTGCGCGCGGAAGCCGCCCTCAGGATCGTCGCTCAACCATTTGACCAAGCGCCCTTCGACCTGCGTGTCCTTCTCCCATTCCAACGCAGAACCGGAATTGACGATAAGCGGCGGCTTAAAACTGATCGAGCGATAATCGGCAATATCTGCGTTGGGCTCGCCATGCAGGACAGGTGGATTATCGCCTGCAGAGTCCAGCGATGTGGACCGCGTCCCCTCCTCGAACAGGATTAGAGTGGACGGATTTTGCGCTCTGATACCGCCGGTTGCCCATTCGCCGCTGTGAAGCGAAAAAGGCGGACGATCCATCCATGTGCCTTCCACCCAACGGTGTTGAACTGGGTTGCGCTGATAAGGGCTTACCGGTTCATACAGCACGTAATCTCCGCTCAGGAGATACGCCCATTCCGAGAACAAATGATAATGCGGGCCCACCTCATTGCCTTGTTCCCCGCGTGCAGGCAGACCAGTGCCCAGCGTTGGCGGGAACTCGATAAATTTGAGATTGCTCTGCTCTCTCTTGAAGACAGTCTTGATCCGGCCATAGGGCGAGTTCGCATCCCATGGTTGATCAGCCACATCTACGATTTCAAGCGGAACCCATGCGCCTTTCGCGACGGTTGGCGCTGCCGCGGCAGTGGTGGCCGATAGGGAAAAGATGACCAAAGTTGCATAAATAGCTTGGCGCAGCCCGCTCAAGAGGGTGTTAACCCCCACAGACTGCCGGGGATCCATTCGCTCAGTCGCCTTCATGAACATTGGTGACTTTTTCGATTGGCCCGTCACTCCGCGCCAATCCCTTGGCGTAGGTAATTTCCAGCCACACGGCACCGTTCTCAGTCACTGGCCCCGCACCAAACGCCCACAGGCTACGCGGAGGCTGGTAGACAAAGTCGGCCATTTCGAGACGCCTTGGCTCACCGGCACTATCCAGATCTGCGTGCTGCGCGATTGTTAGATCACCATACAAAAGATAGCGTAGGCGATGAGCATTCTGAAAATAGCTCTTAGTCGCGCCGTCCGGGTGCGACCAACCCGGTGGCACTTTGATCAATTGCGCGCGGAACCCTCCCTCAGGATCGTCGCTCAGCCATTTGACCAAGCGGCCTTCGACCTGCGTGTCCTTCTCCCATTCCAACGCGG
>CAKZSF010000337.1 GCA_937920575.1 uncultured Sphingomonadaceae bacterium
AGTGGTTTCCACGTCAGTTGCAGAGCCTTCGATCATGAATGCGATTGCAAGATACGCAATGACAAGACCGCTGGCTGGCATAATGCTGTAAATCATCCACATTGGCAGGCCCAAGGCGGCAGATGTCTGACCCAAAGTTGCTGTGACGTTGACCAACAGTCCCCCGCCATAGACCATCACAGCCAAAGCGAATGCTGCGCAGGCAAGCCAGATCGCCCGCGCAGAAATTTTGCGTCCCGATGGGGATAGTCTGGCCGAAATGAGGTCCACACCCACATGCATGCGCTTGGCAAATGCGTATGCCATCGAGACCATTCCAAGCCAGATAAGAAGGAAGCGCGCGATTTCTTCCGTTGCCGAGCTGGGCGCCTCTAGCACATACCGGCCAATCACTTGCCAGATTACGGTGAGTACGGTGGCGCTGAACAAGATGACCAGCAGGCCGGCAAGCGCCTTTTCCACTACAATACGCATCATGAATTCTCCGACATGGCTTCGATTCGGGCGGCAAGCTCTCCGATCCGTGTTCCGTCAAAGCTGGCTTTGAAATCGGCAACGGCTGCGCGAAATGGCGCCTTATCCGGCCGGTTTATTGTGACGCCGCTGGCTTCGATTTCTGCAAGAGCATCATCCGATGCCTTGCGCCACAATTCGCGCTGATAGCTTTCCGATGCGGCCATTGCCTGTTTGGCCCAGCCCTGCTGCTCTTGGGTCAGGCCGTCCCACACGCTCTGGCTCATCACCACCACATCCGGCGCGCTGACATGCTCATCGAGCGAGTAATATTTGCACACTTCGTGATGCCGCGCGCTCAGCACGCTGGGCGGATTGTTTTCCGCGCCATCCACGACACCCTGCTGCAAAGCGGCATACAACTCGCCAAAGGCGATGGGTGTGGCAGCTCCGCCGAACGTCTCGACGGTTTTGATCAAGGCTTCGCTAGGCAGGACGCGCAATGTTTTGCCGCGAATGTCGTCGGGCGTATTGACCGGGCCGCCGGTCATGTAAAAACTCCGCGCGCCCGCATCATAATGGCCCATGCCTTTGAGCAGGATTTTGCTCAGTCCGCTGAGGATCTCTTGGCCGATTCCGCTTTGCACCACGCGTTTCTGATGGTCGCTATCGTCAAACAGATAGGGCAGAGAGTAGACGCCCATGTCTGGCGCGAAATTCTCCAACGAAAGCGAGGAGACTTTCGTCATCGAAATCGCTCCGAGTTGGACTAATTCGACCAATTCTCGTTCAGTGCCGAGCTGGGCATTGGGGAAAATTTCCACTGCCATAGACGACCCGGAAAGCCGAATGAGCTCATCGCGAAAGCGCACCATTGCCAGATGGACCGGATGCTGTTCATCCAGCGTGTGGGCAAGCGTTATGCGATTGGACGCTCCGATTCGTGCGCAACCCGGCAAGAGTCCTGCCAGGCCTGCTACGGATAACATCTGCAAGTGCCGACGCCTTGAATGGACGAGCAAATTCCCTCTCCCTACTATGTTTGATCTTGCTTGATAAAGCGGATCAGACCATCAGTGGTAACCGGTGTCATAATTTGTGCAAGCATGATTTATCCGTTCACGCACACTAATTGACAGCGGCCAATTGATAGTGTGGGCACGTTGGGCTGAGCAATTCACTGTTTGTCTGTGTCCTGATAGGGGGTGGTAATCGATGACCAGTAAGAGCGATAATCCGCCCAACCAAAGCGCGCCCACGATCAATGATGTCGCGGCAATGGCGGGCGTTTCGAAGAAGACCGTCAGCAGGTTCATCAACAAATCGCCTTTGATGAGCGCCACCACGCGCGAGAAGGTTGCCGCAGCGATTGATCAGTTGGGTTACGTGCCCAACCCGCAGGCGAGAGCGCTGGCGTTGCGTCGCAATTTCATGATCGCGTTGCTGCATGACAATCCGAACGGTCAGACCGTGTTGAATTTTCAAAAGGGCGTCCTGTCGGCGATCAAGGACACGGAGCTGGCGCTCGCCGTCAGGCCAGTTGATCGCACTTCGCCTGACGTGCTTACCGACATTGAATCGTTCTTGGCCAAGCAGCGCCCGCTTGGCGTGCTTATTCTGCCGCCGATTTCGGAACGCGACGACATTGTCGAACTGTGTAAGCGGCTCGACATTGCCTATATGCGGATTGGCTCCACAGTGCTTGACGAGCCTGTCCATTGTGTCGCCTCCAACGACCGCGAAATCGTGCAGCAAATGGTCGCCGCGATCATCAATCAAGGGCATACGAAGATCGGTTTTGTAAGAGGGCCGGACGGATTCCGGTCGCCACTGGAGCGCGAAAGCGGTTTCCTTGACGCGCTGAATGAGGCGGGTTTGAAACCTGATCCCGCTTTGATGGTGAAGGGCAATTATCGTTTTCAGACTGGCCTTGAAGCGGGGCTTGAATTGTTGAGGCGCGATGATCGTCCAACCGCCATTTTCGCCAGCAATGATGAAATGGCGTCGGGCGTTTTGCACGCGGCCCATGGGCTTGAAATCCGCGTGCCGGACGAGCTGGAGGTTGTCGGGTTCGATGATGCGGCCACTGCGTCTCATGTCTGGCCGCCACTTACCACCGTTCACTGGCCGATCGAGGAAATGGGGAGGCTCGCCGCGATGAAACTCGTTCCCGAATTTCTTGGTGAGGCTGTGGCGAAGCTCGACCTGGAGCAGGTTATCGTACCGTCCCATATCGTCGAGCGCGCGTCCGCCCGTCTCAGCTGAGAGCGGATTGGCGGTTTGCCCATGAGGGCTGCGCTGGTGGTGTCTATAGTCACTCACGATCTGATACTCTTGCACGACCAATCAAAATAGGTCAATATCGATCAATAATGAGCTTTGTGGCTTGATTCCTGCAGAGCGTATTGGCGGCCTCTTTTGTGGTCGTCACATTGGGGTCGGAGTGTGTAATGGCAAAATCAGGTCGAAACGTTTTCAAGTTTACGGCCACCGCATTGGCTGCCCTCGGTCTTTGTGCTTCTCCGCTCTCAGCGCAGGACAGGCCTGACCTCTTCTTCGGTCCTGCCGATCATGCGCAGATAGAGGCACGCTCGCAAAGCTTGCCGTGGTTAAAGGCGGCGCGGTCAGAGATATTGCGTAAGGCCGAACATTACCTCGCCACGCCGACGGATCCTTATCCGCTCATTTCGAGGCAAAACGCCTTGGGAACCGCAGGGCGCGCGTTGCAGAATCGCCTCGGTACGTTGGGTTTCGCAACCTATCTGACAGGCGATCCGCGCTATGCGGCGAAGGGGCGTGAAATACTGTTGGCTGTGGTCCGCCAGACTGAACCGGACAATAAGAGGCATTGGCAAAGCCACCTTCAGCAGGGCGACGCGGCGCAGGCTTTCGCCATTGGCTATGACTGGCTTTACGACACGTTGAGCGAGGCCGAACGCGCCGAAGTACGCGCCGAGATGGAAGAGATCGGCGCAATCCTTTTCGAAGCGAACACCACTTGGGGCAAGGACGCACCGGGCGTATCGTCGTCCAATCACAATTCGGTGCATTTTGGCGGGCTGGGGCTGGTTGCGCTTGCTTTGGGGGACAGGCCGGAATGGGTTGAGATGGCAACGCGGCGCACGCGCGCGTTCTACCAGACGTTTGCTGATCCGACCGGCTATGCCACCGAAGGTGTCCACTATGTCGGATACGGGCTGGGTGGCGCTGTACCATATTCCATGGCGTTGAAACGTCACGGCGGCCCTGATCTTATTGCTGAAGCCGATGAGACGCTCGCTCTTGTGGGTGATCAGATGGTCTGGAAGCTGTTGCCATTTGATGGATTGATGCTGCCGCTCAACGACAATTTCGACCGTCCGGCAGAGATCGCGGCTTTGATCGGCGCGTTGCGCCACAATCGCGGTGATCAATTGTGGGCCACGCTGGAAAGCTTGGAGAAATCCGGCTCGACCGACGAACTGGGTTCCTATTTCGGCATATCCTATACTGCGCCCTTTCTGTTCGTGTGGGGGGATCAACCTGTTCGTCCTGTGGATCCGATTGCCGCTGGCCTCGCGCTAGGTCACCGGTTTGAATCGGGCCGTGTCTTTTTGCGCGACAAATGGACCGGGGAGGATGCGGCCCATGTCTCTTTCAAGTCCGGTTATGACAAACACCGTGGTCACGATCACCAAG
>CAKZSF010000338.1 GCA_937920575.1 uncultured Sphingomonadaceae bacterium
ACAGCGCCGCGACCCCCACGAAATAGTACGGAACGAAGAACCCAGCATAGCCTGCATGCATACCGGCGGCCGCGAAGTGGTAGTTGGTGTCCAGTTCAAAGAACAGCCGCCCGCCCCACACCGCGCCGACATGATTGGCCAGGAACAGCGCGAGGATAATGCCCGACCACATTTGAAGTTTCGGCACCAAGCCTTGCCGCTCTGACCGGGTACGCCAAATCATCGTGACACCTGAGACAATTTGCCACGCCAGCGCCAGCATCAGCAGCGTTTCCGCCAGCATGTTGCGATAGAACGGGCGCAGCGTTTCCATCATCGCAATGTGAGCCTCTTGGCCCCAAAACATTGCGACATGGTTGGCCATGTGGGCGATCAGAAACAGCCCAATCAGCACGCCGCTTGAAAGATGCAGCCTGCGCCATTTCCGGTTGAGGTCGCAGTCTTCCATGCTGGCTTTCGGCCTAGTCAAACAGGCTCGAAACCGAACTCTCATCCGCGATCCGGCGCACAGCTTCGCCAATCAGCGGGGCAATCGTCAGCGTGCGGATCGAGTCGGATTCGTCCGCCGCTTCGCCGGCCAGAATCGTGTCCGTGATCACCAATTCTTTCAATTTCGAGCCGGTGACCCGAGCAACGGCCCCGCCCGACAACACGCCATGCGTGATATAGGCGGCAACAGAGGTCGCGCCGTTTTCCAACAGCGCCTCTGCCGCGTTGCACAGCGTGCCGCCCGAATCGACAATGTCGTCGATCAGGATGCAGTGGCGGCCCTTCACATCGCCGATGATGTTCATCACGTCGCTCTCGCCCGGGCGATCACGGCGTTTGTCGACAATCGCGAGCGGCGCGTTGTCGAGCCGCTTGGCCAGCGCCCGCGCGCGCACCACGCCGCCGACATCAGGCGAAACGACCATCAGATCCTGATCGCCATAGCGCGCCTGAATATCCGCCGCCATTGATGGCGCGGCATAGAGGTTGTCGGTCGGGATATCGAAGAAGCCCTGAATTTGGCCGGCATGCAGATCAACCGACAGCACGCGATCCGCGCCGGCTTCCGTAATCAGATTGGCGACCAGCTTTGCCGAAATCGGCGTGCGCGGGCCGGGCTTCCGGTCTTGGCGGGCATAGCCGAAATAGGGGATCACCGCTGTGATCCGCTTGGCAGAGGAACGCTTGAGCGCATCGATGCAGATCAGCAGCTCCATCAAATTGTCATTCGCCGGGTAAGACGTGGACTGGATCACGAACACATCCTCACCGCGCACATTCTCGTGAATCTCGACGAAGATCTCCTCGTCAGCGAAACGGCGCACGCTGGCATCGGTCAGCGGCATTTCGAGATAGGCGGCAATCGCCCGCGCCAACGGCAAGTTCGAATTGGCGGACATGATTTTCATGGATGCGGGTTCCCTCTGCTCGCGCACGTCCATATGTGGCGATTCGCGCGTGCGAAGGGCTTAGCCGAGCCGTGGTTCGTTGCAACAGAGGGCGCGGGCGAGTTTCCCCAATGGGGGAATGCCAAGGATTTTCGATTACTGAACCCGCGATAAGCTGAAGAAGATTTCATATTCGACCAATTCGACATTGGGAATATCAGCCGTCGCGAGCCTTAGATCCTCTGAAATTTCGCTAGCCACTATGATCCCTCGGACCGGCCTATCAGCATCCATATTGCGTTTGATCCAAGACTGGTAGCGAAGAAGTTGTCCAATGACCCGGTCGTATCCTCGGCCCACCTTTAGCTCGATAACAACAAACGCACCGCTTTTATCGACTGCCAGAAGGTCAATGTAGCGACCGCCAGCGTCAAACTCGATACCATCCATGCCTTCTTCTTCGTATAGAACAAGGCCATTCTCCAAGGCAGAAAGGTTACGGCTCAGATAAGCCTGCAGGTCCTTCTCGTAGGCAAATTTCTTGTCAGCTTGTGGCTCTTCATCCAGCTCGTTGGTGACTTCGTCGATATCCGAGCCATCTTCATCGGCTTCAATATCAGGCTTATACCGCGCAGGCGGATCGTTCTCTTTGTCCCATAAACGGTATTCGTCTCGGCCGAGTTTCAAAAAAAGATCATGCCCTGACCCAGGCTTTATGTTGGCATGGTGGCGCCTGTTTCGATTGTTCACCGACATGCCATCGACGTGCATTGTGACGGTATTGCTTTTGATTTTCGGGTAGTGCTTTTTGAACCACGCGACGACCGTTGCCTTTCTAAACCTTGCACCGGCTTCAAGATGAGCGTTGGCCCATTCGGCCATCAAAGTTTTGGTAGGCTTACTATAAATTGCCAAAATGGAAGACCCTCAAGTTTGAAGCAATTCGGTCAAATTAGTCACCCCTCCCGATGCTCGCCCTTGATCCAGCGCACAGTGCCTGAACTAGCGCGCATCACCACGCTATCGGTGGTCATCGTACCATTGCGCAGCTTCTTCACGCCGTCGAGCAAAGACCCAGCCGTGACGCCGGTTGCGGCGAAGATGCAGTCGCCCTTGGCCAGCTCTTCCAGCTTGTAGATCCGGTCGAGGTCTTCGATGCCCCATTTGCGCGCGCGCGCTTTCTCGTCTTCGTTGCGGAACAGCAGACGGCCATTGAACTGACCACCGACACAGCGCAGCGCGGCGGCAGCCAGCACGCCTTCGGGCGCGCCGCCTTGGCCCATATACATGTCGATCGTGGTGTCTTCATCCGTCACCGCGATCACGCCCGCCACGTCGCCGTCGCCAATCAGCACAACGCCGCAGCCAATGCCGCGCAATTCCGCGATCAGATCCGCATGGCGCGGTCGGTCGAGCACGCAGACGATAATGTCTGATGGTTTCACGCCTTTCGCAGCGGCCACGCTTTCGACATTGTCCGTCGCGCTTTTGGCCAGATCGATCACACCCTCCGGATAGCCCGGGCCAACCGCCAGCTTGTCCATATAAACGTCAGGCGCGTTCAGCAGATCGCCTTCTGCCGCAGCGGCCAACACGGCCAATGCATTGGGGCCAGCTTTGGCGGTGATGGTGGTGCCTTCCAGCGGATCGAGCGCAATGTCGATTTTGGGCCCTTTGCCCGGTGCGCCGCCTACCTTCTCACCAATATAGAGCATCGGCGCTTCGTCGCGCTCGCCCTCTCCGATAACCACCGTACCATCCATATACAAAGTGTCGAACGCCTTGCGCATCGCCTCTACGGCGGCGGCATCAGCGGCTTTCTCGTCACCGCGTCCGATCAGA
>CAKZSF010000339.1 GCA_937920575.1 uncultured Sphingomonadaceae bacterium
GCATTGGCGCATCGCCATTGCGGCCATAGACCGCCTGATAAAGATCGCTTTGCTCGGTTTTTGTCGGAAGACCCGTCGACGGCCCGCCCCTCTGCGAATTGATCATCACCAGCGGCAGCTCGGTCATAATCGCAAGGCCCATAGCCTCGCCTTTTAAGGCAATGCCGGGGCCGGATGAGCTGGTTACGCCCAATTGACCCGCATAGCTTGCACCGATGGCTGCGCAGATGGCGGCGATTTCATCTTCGGCCTGAAACGTCGTGACACCGAACTCTTTCATGCCCGCAAGCTGGTGCAAAATCGCGGAGGCTGGCGTGATCGGATAGCCGCCAAAGAACATCGGCAAATTGGCAAGCTGCGCCCCCGCGACGAGGCCCAGCGAAATTGCCTCTGCCCCCGTCACAGTGCGATAGAGGCCCGGTTCGGTTTCCACCGCATCAATGTGAATTTGCTTAAGCGGGCCAGACAGCTCAGCCGTCTCGCCATAGGCATGACCGGCATCCAGCGCCGCAATGTTGGCCTTGGCGATATCGGGCTTGGATTTGAACTTGGCCTTCAACCAGTCATGGATTGGCTTTCGCGGACGATCGAACATCCACAGCGCCAGCCCCAGCGTCCACATGTTCTTGCAACGCAGCGCGTCTTTGTTGCCAAGGCCGAATTCCTTGACCGCCTCAATCGTCATCGCGCTGATATCAAAGGCGAGCAGCTGCCACCCCTCTAGGCTGCCATCCTCCAGCGGATTCGCGTCATATTTTGCCTTATCGAGATTGCGTTTTCCGAACTCGCCGGAATCCGCAATGATCAACCCGCCCGGCTTCAGCGAGGCCAGATTGGTCTTCAGCGCAGCCGGGTTCATCGCGACCAGAACGTCAGGCGCATCGCCCGCGGTGCTGATCTCGCGGCTACCGAAATTGATCTGGAACGCCGACACGCCAAACAGAGTGCCCTGTGGTGCGCGGATCTCCGCTGGAAAATCCGGGAACGTAGCGAGGTCGTTGCCTTCCAGCGCGGTCGACAGCGTAAACTGTCCGCCGGTAAGCTGCATCCCATCGCCGCTATCGCCCGCAAAGCGGACAACCACGGCTTCTGGAGACGATGATGTCGAGGGAGTGGCTGCCTGATCGGCGGCTTGAGTGGCCATATATGCGTCCTGCGTTCTCTGCGCCAAACCGGGCACAGATCCGTTCGTTTTTCGAACCGATCAACTATGTTCCCTGTAACCGGCGATCAATCAAGTTTTTCTGTCCTATCTATTATCAGTGGATGTGGACAGAGCCTTGGCATACGAATATCCCGATTGTGTCAGATAGGGAGATGAATGTGAGCGTAGACCAACCTTTTGTACGGCCCGACGTTGCCGCGTTGCTGGCTATGCTCGAACAAATGGGCGGGCCCGAAATGGACGAGGTGTCCATCGAGGAAGCGCGTGAGGCCTATGTGACCATGATCGATATGGCCGATGCAGAGGCCCGCGAATTGGCCGTGATCCGCGATCTGACTTGCCCGGGCCCGGGTGGCGACATTCCTTTGCGCGTCTATGACAAGCGCGATACGCGAGATGCTGGCCCTGTCATCATGTTTTACCACGGCGGCGGTTTCACGATTGGCGATTTGCAAACGCACCATGCGTTTTGCACCGAACTGGCCGAGCAAACGGACATGCCGGTTGTGGCGGTCGACTACCGAATGGGTCCAGAGGCTCCCTTCCCCGCTGCGGTCGAAGACAGCGAAGCCGCGACACGTTGGGTCGCTGGTAACCCGCCAGAGCTGGGCCGAGAGGCAACCGGCATCATCACGACAGGTGACAGCGCAGGCGGCAATCTTGCTATCGTGATGGGGCAGGCATTGCGTGACAATCCTGCGAAAGTGCCTGTGTTGGTGCAGGCCCCCATCTATCCAATCGCGAGCGAGATCGAAGAAACCGCAAGCTACAAGCAATTTGGCGACGGTTTCTTGCTGACTGCACGGGGCATGACTTTTTTCGACAACTGTTATCAGGCGGATCGCAGTGACAAGCGCGGGTTTCCGATCCTGCATGAAGATCATGCGAACGCGCCGCCGACGGTGCTGCTGACCGCTGGCCTTGATCCCTTGCGCGATTCTGGTCGTGAATACGCCTCTGCGTTGGTGAATGCAGGGGTTGATGTCACATATCTGGAAATGCCCGGCATCGTTCACGGCTTTGTCCATCTGCGCAAAGCCATCCCAAGTGCGCAACACGATGTGACAGCATTTTGCAGCGCCGTGAAAGATATGGTGGCAAGACAGCCCTGATGACTGAACTACCCACTGCCTACAGACCCTGCGTCGGGGTCATGCTCGTCAACAACCACAAACAGGTTTTTGTTGGAAAGCGGATCGATTATCGCGAGAATTCCGGCGCGGTTGGCGAATTCTGGCAAATGCCACAAGGCGGCGTCGATCCGGGCGAGGATCTGTATGCGGCAGCCATGCGGGAACTTGCGGAGGAAACCGGCGTGCGCGAGGAGCATGTTCTGCTCCACAGCCGCTTGTCGCAATCATTGCGGTACGATCTGCCAGAGCATCTGATCGGAAAGCTCTGGAAGGGGCAATATCGTGGTCAGGAACAGATGTGGTTTCTTGCCAAATTCAGTGGATCAGACGCGGATATCGATCTGGAGGCGCATGATCCACCCGAATTCTGCGAATGGAAATGGGCCGCGTTGGACGAGCTTGAGGGCTTGATCGTCCCGTTCAAACGCGATGTGTATCGCCATGTTGTGGCAGAGTTTGAACCACTGCTCGGCTAGGCAGTCAGCCTAATTCTTCGTGACCTGGGTATCGGGAATAACCGCTTCGGCTGTCAGCGTTGAATCTTCGTTGCGCATCTGAATCACGCGCGCCAGCTTGTCACGCTCACCGCAGTCCACCCCGCACATGGCATCAAGCCGGGCCAAATTCTGCTTCGCACGTTCCAGAGCGCCCTTTTCGGCCAGAGCCGCACCCTCGCCGCTGATCGCAGCCATATTGCGCGGTTCGCGCAGCAAGGCCGCGCGGTAGTAACGGATCGCCTTGCCCTGCATCCCTGCACGACGCGCAGCAATGCCGAGCCGTACGTAAATACCCGGGCTGGCTGGATCGATAGCGAGTGCAGATTCGTAAGCGTCTGTGGCTTTCTCGATCTCTCCCGCGTTCAATTGCGCGTCACCCTGCGCAACCAGAGCGGCCGCGCGCGGATCGGTCTGACGTGGTGCCGTGTATCCGACACTAGCGGTGACTGCCAAAGCAACTGACAAAGCAGCAGCTACCGGGAAAAAGCGCATGACCAACTCCTTAAACGTTTGGCGTCTCTCTTCGGGTGGGGATCCCATGATGCGTCAATGCTATCAGAGCTTATCAAAACGTGCGATGAAAAAACCGTCCGTTTCGTTGTGATACGGGGATAGGCGAATTCCTTTCCCGCGGGGCTCTCCGGCTGGCAGCGAAATGGCTGCGGATCTCACCGTGTCGTTTCGTGCAAGGAACGCCTCGGCTTGCTCTGCACCTTCTGCATCCAGCAGCGAGCATGTCACGAATATGATCCGCCCACCAGGCCGCACCAATTCCGAGGCCAAATCGAGCAGATAGGCCTGCGTTTCGACATATTTCGCGAGCTGATTATCCGTCAGCCGCCAGCGATTGTCTGGCTGTCTGCGCCATGTGCCTGTGCCCGAACACGGCGCGTCGACCAGTACGCAATCGGCCTTTCCATGCCACTGCGCCAGCGCTTCCCGCTCCTGATCTGGATTGAGCAGCACTGTTTCCGCAATGCTTGCACCCGCTCGCTCTGCCCGTTTCGACAACTCGCTCAATCTTGCGCGGTTTGTGTCGCTGCCAATCAATGTGCCCTGATTATCCATCGCAGCGGCGAGAGCCAGCGTCTTGCCCCCTGCCCCGGCGCACAGGTCGATCACGGTTTCCCCCGGTTGCGCATCGGCGGCAAGACAAGCCAGCTGGCTGCCATGATCCTGCACCTCGATCCGCCCCTCCCGAAAGGCGGGCCATTGATCCACATTCGTACCAGTCGGCATGCGAACACCATTGGGTGCCGCAAGTGGCTCGCCTTGCTCGGGCAAATCGATGGTCGAGCGGTCTGCTTTCAACGAGTTGATTCGAATATCCAGCGGCGCACGACCCAGCAGTGCCTCTGCCTCGGCGTCGCTCACGCCTGAATTGGCGAGACGTTCGGTTAGCCAATCAGGGGCAACTCCGCCCGTTGCCGCCGTTTCATTCGCTCCAAGAGCTGCGGGCCCGTAGTTGGAGCCATCAAACAGGCTGTCTGTTGATGCATCATTCTCCGTGAGCTTCAGGATTGCCGCGCGCCCGTTCTTGGGCACGGGCCCACACGCTCTGATCGCGCCAAACACCAATTCACGGATGGCGCGCCGGTCCTTAGAGCCAGCATACCGCCGCTCGCGCATACCCTGCGCAATGATCCGATCAGCCGGAGGGCCGTTGCTGGTTGCAGCCACAATGATCTGGTCCAGCAGCTCAATTGCTGTCTGGACACGTGCCGCAGGCGTCATGGCCTAGCGCGTCGGGTAATTGGGAGCCTCACGGGTGATCGAAACATCATGGACATGGCTCTCCGAAAGTCCGGCATTGGTGATACGAATGAATTTCCCGCGGGTCCGCATATCTTTGATCGAAGCCGAA
>CAKZSF010000340.1 GCA_937920575.1 uncultured Sphingomonadaceae bacterium
TGGAAGGAAAGCTCTCTTTGTTGCGCTCTGACGGCGGCTTGATGAGCAGCCACAAGGCGGAAGAACACCCGGTCAATATCCTGATGTCTGGCCCGGCGGGCGGGGTAACCGGCGCAAAATGGGTCGGCAAGCATGCCGGACTGAAGAACATTCTAACACTGGATGTGGGTGGTACATCGACCGATGTGGCGCTGATCGAAGGGTTGGAGGCGCGGCGTGTTCGCACCACCGAGGTCGGCCATTTGTCGGTACGCGCTTCAGCGCTTGATGTGAAAACGGTGGGGGCAGGCGGCGGCTCGATCGCGCATGTTCCTGAATTGACCAAAGCGCTGCGAGTTGGCCCGGAAAGCGCGGGTGCAGTGCCGGGACCGGTTGCCTATAACAAGGGCGGCACGCTGCCGACTGTTACCGACGCCAATGTAGTGCTGGGCTATTTGCCTGAGGATTTGCTCGGCGGCGCGTTCCAGCTTGACCGCGAAGGCGCGAAAGCAGCGGTGCAAACGATCGCCGATGCGCTGGGCGTTAGCCTGATGGAGGCGGCACGCGGGATCATCGATATCGTCAATGAGAACATGTTCGGCGCTTTGCGGATGATCAGCGTGCAACAGGGTTATGATCCGCGCGAGTTTGCGTTGATGGGCTTTGGCGGAGCGGGGCCTTTGCATGTGAACGCAGTGGCAAAGCTGATGGGCAGCTGGCCTGCGGTCTCGCCCGTATCGCCCGGTGTGCTGTGCGCGCTGGGTGACGCGACGACACAAATGCGGACGGAAACGGCGCGCAGCTTCTCCAAATTGGCCAAGGATACGAGCATCGCAGACCTCCAGACGGTGCTGGACGAAATGTCGGACCAGACACGCGGAGAGTTGCTGGCCGATGGTGTCGCTGAGGATCAGATAGCGAGCCAGTTCGAAGTTGATGTGCGCTACGCCGGGCAAGCGTTCGAAGTGCCGCTAACGATCGACAAGACCGTGCTGGAGGCGGATGGGATCGAGGGTATTCTTGCCCGCTTTGACGAGGAGCATTTGCGGCTCTTCACTTTTAATATGGATACGCCGCATGAAATCGTGAATTTGCGCGCAGTGGCGTTGGGTCAGGCTCCGGCCCTACCTGCACAAGAGTTGCCGCAAGGCGATGGTGATCCGTCGGCGGCAAAGATCCGTGATCACACGTTGTGGATGGACGGGCGTGAGCAGGCAGCGGTGATTTATGACCGTGCAAAGCTGCGGCAAGGGGACATGATCCCCGGTCCTGCGATCATCACAGAAATGGACTCGACCACATTGGTTGAGAGCGGGTGCACCGCGCGCGTCGACAAGGTCGGCAACATCCTCATCAATCTTGAGCAGGAGGGCTAAAGCGATGCCCGCACAAATCATCGAAACCAATACGACTCCGTTCACGCCGGTCGAAATTGACCCGGTAACGTTGGACATTATCGAAAACGCGCTGCGCAATGCCCGCATTGAAATGGACGCAACGCTCGTGCGCACGGCAATGTCGCCCGGCATCCGCGAACAAGGCGATGCATTCCCTCTGATCGCTGCCCCCACTGGCGAGATGATCGTGGGGCAGTTCGGCAGCTTTATCGACGGCTTCCTAAAACAGTTTGATGGGACGCTGGAGGATGGCGATATGATCTTCCTGTCCGATCCCTATTCCTGCGATGGCGCTGTTAGCCACTCCAACGACTGGCTCGTCCTGTTGCCGGTGTTCAAAGATGGGCGGCTGATCGCGTACACTGCAATGTTCGGTCACCAGAGCGATATTGGCGGCAGTGTCCCCGGCTCCATGCCCATCGGCGCAAGCTCCATCTTTGAAGAAGGTGTGCGCATTCCCCCGGTCAAGATATGGAAGAAGGGCGAGTATAATGATGATCTGATGAAGCTCGTCATGCACCAGACCAGGACGCCCGATTGGTGTCAGGCCGACCTCAACGCGCTGATCGCATCATGCCGCGTGGCGTCCAAACGTGTGGTCGAAATGGCCGACCGGTTCGGTGATGATGTCTATGTCTCTGCCACGAAGGAATTGCTGGCGCGCAACCACCGCGCGATGAAGGCTTTGCTGGGTCAGGCTGTTTCTGAAACCAAGGTCAGCTTCGAAGATTACCTGTGTGATGATGGCAAGGGATATGGCCCTTACAAGATCAAATGCACCATGTGGCGCGAGGGCGAGACAGTCATTCTCGACTTTGACGGAACCGATCCGCAATCAGCCGCCTCGATCAATTTCCTGCTGAATGAGAACATGTTCAAAATGTTCTTCGGCATCTACATGATCATGGTGTTTGATCCGCAGATCCTGTTCAATGACGGGTTCTACGACCTGATCGAGGTGCGCATCCCAGAGGGGTCGCTGCTCAAGCCGCAATTCCCTGCTGCGTTGTCGGGTCGTACCCATGCGTTGGGGCGGATTTTCGACATCCTCGGCGGTCTGCTGGGTCAAGGCACGCCGGAGTTTCTCAACGCCGCAGGGTTCAGCTCATCGCCGCACTTGTTCTACTCAGGTTGGGACAACCGCAAAGGCAAAGTCAGCGATAGCAAGCCCGACTGGTTCCAGCTGTTCCAGATTGGCTTTGGCGGGATTCCCGGACGTCCATTGGGTGATGGGCCGGATGGCCACTCCCTGTGGCCCGGCTTCACCAACGTGCCGAACGAGTTTCTAGAGCGCTACTTCCCGCTGCGAATCGAACGCTACTCAACCGAGCCTGATAGCGGCGGCGCGGGTTTGCACCGGGGCGGCAACGGCATTCATATGACGTACCGCTTTCTGGCTGATGGAGCGATTGCGATCCATGATGACCGCTGGTTTGTACCCCCCTGGGGCGTGAATGGCGGCCACCCTGGTATGCGGGCCAAGAAGGTGCTCGAACGCGCTGATGGCACGAGCGAAATCGTTGGCAACAAAATCGAGGATGTCGAAGTGAAGGCTGGCGATCTGTTGCACTTTATCACTTGGGGTGGAGGCGGCTGGGGCGATCCGCTGGAGCGGGATCCCGAGACTGTCGGGCTCGAGATCCGGCAGGGACTGGTGACGCCGCAGGGCGCGCGGGCTTATGGTGTGGTCGCTGATGAAGGCGGCGTGATCGACAGCGCGGCGACCGCGCAGTTGCGGACTGACATGAAAGCCAATCGCGGGGAATTGTCGCTGTTCGATTACGGGCCGGGCATCGAGGAATTGCGTGCTGCATGCGAAGCGGAAACGGGCCTGCCCGCACCAATCCAGCCGGTTTGGCATGACGAGAATTCCAATGAGGCAGCAGCATGAGCGATGCTTCCCAATTGAACGCACCGGGCGCGCTTGAAGGCTTGCGTGTTATCGAAATGGGGCAACTGCTTGCTGGTCCGTTCTGCGGCCAGTTGCTCGGCGATATGGGCGCGGATGTCATCAAGATCGAACCACCCGGCAAGGGTGACCCGATGCGCGATTGGGGGCAGGGCGAGGAGAAAGTCCAGTGGGAGGTTATTGCCCGCAACAAGCGATCTGTGACGTGCAATCTGCG
Organism: uncultured Sphingomonadaceae bacterium; assembly: GCA_937920575.1. Classification (GTDB taxonomy): domain Bacteria; phylum Pseudomonadota; class Alphaproteobacteria; order Sphingomonadales; family Sphingomonadaceae; genus CAKZSF01. The sequence continues at coordinate 3,503 of CAKZSF010000340.1, forward strand.
CGTTTCAGAGGGGCAGGAAATCGCCCGCAAGTTGATCGCAACTGCCGATGTTCTGGTCGAGAACTTTAAGCCTGGAACGTTGGAGAAATGGGGTCTCGCGCCCGAAGATCTCCATGCGATCAACCCCGGTCTGATCATCGCGCGCATGTCTGGCTATGGCCAAACGGGGCCTTATTCCTCCCGCGCCGGTTTTGGCGGCATTGGCGAGGCAATGGGTGGATGGCGGTATATCGTCGGTGATCCCGACCGCCCGCCTGCGCGTATGGGCGTGTCGATAGGCGATTCACTATGCGCCACCTACGGTACAATGGGTGTGCTGGCAGCGCTGCATCACCGCAACAAGACGGGCGAGGGCCAGGTTATCGACACCGCACTGTACGAGGCGGTCTTGCAGGTGATGGAAGGGCTGGTCCCCGAATATGATCACAATGGCTTCGTACGGGAACGTTCCGGTTCGATTCTCCCCGGCATCGCACCCAGCAACGTTTATTCCTGCAAAGACGGCCCGTTCATGATTGGGGCCAACAATGACGCAATTTTTGCGCGTTTGACGCAAGCAATGGGGCAGCCAGAACTCGCCGAAGATCCCGAGTATCAGACTCACTTGGCACGCGGTCGCAATCAGACTGTGCTGGATGACATGATCAATGAATGGACAGGAACGCTCACCATCGAAGAAGTCGATGCGCTGATGATCGAGTATTCAATCCCTGCAGGGCGTGTCTACACCGCGAAAGACATGCTGGACGACCCGCATTTCAAAGCGCGCGAGGCGATTGTTGAGGTTGAAACTGAAAAGCATGGCAAGCTCAAAATGCAGAATGCTTTCCCGCGCTTTTCAAAATCCGCATCCGGTTTTCGCACACCTGCTCCGGCTTGTCCCGGGCAACACAATGAGCAGATATTCAGCGATATTCTGGGATGGGACAAGCAAGAGTTAGAGCAGAACCGCAGCAAGGGTTTGATCTAACGACCTGTTTGGCCACGACTGCTTCCCTATTTGAGCTGGATTTTCCGCCCGGCCGTTAGCTGATCTGCGGCGCCGACAATGGCGTCGGCGTCGATCATGAAATGCCCGTACAGATCGGAGATCGTTCCCGTTTGTCCGAAATGTTCGACACCCAGCGGGGCCACGGCATGACCTCTGACGCCGCCAATCCAAGCCAGTGTTGCCGGATGCCCGTCCGTCACGGTGATCATCGTCGCATTGCGCGGGACCGTTTCCAGCAGGCGCTCTATCTGGCTGGTTGCACTTGCGTGACCGCGCGCTCTGGCCCGCCGAGCAGCCGTCCATCCGGAATTGAGTCTGTCAGAACTGGTCACCGACAACACTGCGATGTCGCGGCGGTCATTGCCGATCCGTCCTGCAGCCTCAAGAACTTCTGGCGCAACGCACCCTTGATAAGCGATGACGATTTCCGTGTTCGGGCTGGGCTCTCTCAACCAGTAGGCGCCATCAATTACGCCGCGGCGGAACTCTTCATCCTCGCGCGGCCGTGAGTGTATTTGTTCGATCTGGCGAGTGGTCAAACGCAGGTAGATAGAGCCACCGGTTTCATCGCGAAGCCACGTTCGCTCATCCGGGTCACCATCGCCATCCCGCTGCATATAGTCGAATGACCAATCCATGATGATTGACAGCTCGTCCAAATAGGCCGGTTCGAAACTGACGAGGCCGTCCTGGCTCATTCCGATCAGTTGCGCTCCAATGGATTGGTGTGCGCCGCCTTCAGGGGCCAAGGTGACGCCCGATGGAGTTCCGACGATCATAAAACGGGAATCCTGATAACAGGCGTAATTCAGAGCATCGAGACCGCGCGCGACGAATGGGTCATAAACCGTACCAATCGGCAGCAGACGTTCGCCGAACAGAGAATGAGAAAGCCCTGCCGCGCCGAGCAGCAGGAAAAGGTTCATCTCAGCAATCCCAAGTTCGATATGCTGCCCTTCGGGAGAGAATTTCCATTTCTGCGCTGATGGAATTCGCTGATCGCGAAACGTGTCTGCGATACCAACGCGGCTGAACAGGCCTTGACGGTTCACCCATCCGCCGAGATTTGTCGAAACCGTTACATCAGGCGAAGTGGTGACGATCCGATCGGCGATCGGCGCATCTGATTTGGCGATGGTGTCGAGTATTTTCCCGAAGCCCGTCTGAGTCGATGCCAATCGGTCGTCCAGAAAGATCGGCCCTTCGCTTGCCACTGTCTTGGCTGAATGACGGCGTGAGCCTGCTTTGAAGAATTCAGCCTTGTCGAGCGTCGCCTGCGTTTTCTCAGGATCCGCTTGGCCGGCAAGCTTGTCCCATTCCTTGCCTTCAGGGATGCCCATCCGTTTCTGGAACTCAGCCATCTGTGCCTTGTTCATCAGGCCTGCGTGATTGTCTTTGTGGCCAGCCAGAGGAGTGCCCCATCCCTTGATCGTATAGGCCAGAAAGACGGTCGG
>CAKZSF010000341.1 GCA_937920575.1 uncultured Sphingomonadaceae bacterium
CTCTTGCTCGTTATACCAATAGCCACCGCGCGACGGCGCTTCGAATTCCACCTCGGCCGTGACGCTTGAATAGTCATCCTTCAGGATAATATTGACCACCCGGCGATCCGGCGGAAAACCGAAACGCTGCGCTGTTGCCTCTGGAAAAACCTCTAATTTTGCAATGGATTCCGGCGGATAGTTGAAAAACTCACGAAAGCTGGTGACGCGGATCCCGTTGATCAGGAAGACTGGCCGCCCGCCCCCTCTGCCGCTGGAGCTGCTGGTGGCCGGTTCGATCGCAGCCAGCACATCTTGAATCGAGCTTGCACCCAGTGCCTCAATGTCCTCTGGGTCAAGTTCGGCTACTGGCGCTTCTTCCACATCCAATTGTCCGCGCAGACGGTTCGCCTCGACAATGATCAAAGCATCACCCTGCTCCAATTGGGTAGGCTCTTGCTCGGCGGAATCTGCGTCTTGCGCCACAGCGGGCGCTCCCCATATTGCCAAGACAGCAGTTGCCGAGGCCATCAATGCGGGTTTGAGATTGCGTTTCAAAACGGTGATCCTTGGGGGCTAGATCAGGAGAGATTGGGCACTGCAGAATATGTATCGCCCGATACTCCGCCGCAACGCCCATACGGTATCGAATTGTCGCAAGGCATGGCGGTTCCCGATTGAGAAGCATTTTGCGACGGGCTTCCCTTTTTGATCGACCGGGGGTAAGGGGCGCGGCACGACCACGAAATTACAGATGGATTTGAAACTGAATGGCTAAAGAAGAACTCCTCGAAATGCGCGGCAAGGTAGTGGAATTGCTGCCCAATGCGATGTTCCGGGTTGAGCTTGAGAATGGCCACGAGGTTTTGGGCCACACCGCAGGCAAGATGCGCAAGAACCGCATCCGCGTTCTGACCGGTGACGAGGTCTTGTGCGAACTGACGCCATACGACCTGACCAAGGCGCGCATCACTTACCGCTTTATGCCGGGTCGCAGCGGCGGCCCTGGCCAAGGCCCAGGTCCCGGCCCGCAATAATCGGCGATGGCTGCGACAATCCCAGCCCCACAACTCGTTCTCGCCAGCTCCAGCCCGCGTCGGCGCGATTTGCTTGCGCAGATCGGCGTTACACCGGCGCGTATTCAATCGCCCGACATTGATGAAGACCCCCATAAGGGTGAGCTTCCACGCGTATATGCTGAGCGCATGGCGGTGGAAAAAGCGCAGGCGGTCGAACGCGGCGACAATGAAATCATTCTGGCTGGTGACACAACAGTGGCAGCAGGCCGCCGAATATTTGGCCAAGCGCAGGATGAGGCTGAGGTCGCGACGTTCCTGAAATTACTCTCGGGCAGACGTCACCGTGTTTACGCCGCGTTGGCGGTGATTGACCGGGACGGTCGCTGTCACTCCAAAGTGGTGCCATCGCATGTCCGGTTCAAACGCCTGTCGGATCAGGAGATCGCCGATTACGCCGCCAGCGGCGAAGGCATTGGCAAAGCGGCGGGCTATGCCATTCAGGGGGGTGCTGCAGGGCTGATCGATTGGATGCAAGGCAGTTACACGGGCGTCGTCGGTCTGCCCCTGTTTGAAACGCGTGCATTGCTGAAAGCAGCGGGGCTCAACATTGGCTAATTCTGGGGCTGAATGGATTCACGAGGAGAGTTTCGGCGAGTATCGATCGCTGCTGATTGAAAACAATCAAGTCATCGCCGCAAACTTGCAATGGACCAGCAATATCTGCGCAGGCACGATTGTGATGGCCAAAGTGGTTTCGCGCGACAAAGGCCGCTCACGCGGTCTTTGCATCACAACGAAGCCTAGTCAGGCGTTTGAAGTGGATGTGTCGGATCTACCGCCGGAGGCAACGGAGGGTAGCGAAGTCCGCCTCATCATTCACCGAGAGCCTATGGCGGAGCGAGGGCGTCTGAAGCGCGCAAAGGGGCGCTACTTTCCCAACATGCCTGCAAAGGATGCAATCCCAACCGGAGACATGCTCGGCAAGGGGCGAGAGGTCCGCCGCCTGCCCAAAGGCGATTGGGAAGAAGCTTGGTCAATGGCAAGTGAAGGCGAATGGGCATTTGCTGGCGGAAGCCTTGTCATCACGCCCACGCCAGCCATGACTTTGATCGATATTGATGGGGCCGGTTCGCCACGCGAGTTGGCACTTGCGGCTGTGCCAGCAATTTCAAAAGCCATTCGCTGGCTCGATTTGGGAGGATCAATCGGGATCGACTTCCCGACTACAGAGGCGAAGTCGCAGCGCAAGGAGATCGACGATGCGCTCGCCGATGCTCTGGGTGACTGGCCGCATGAGCGGACCGCGATGAATGGCTTCGGCTTTGTGCAAATCGTGGCGCGGCTTGAACGCCCCTCTCTTCTCCATCGGCTCGCTTTCTCGAGAGCCGAAAGCTGCGCGCGGTATTTGCTCCGTCAAGCATCACATATTGAGGAGCCTGGCGCGCTGCTACTGAAATGCCATCCTGCGGTGGCAGATTGCTTGCGCGAGTATTGGGTCGTCGAGTTGGCCGAACTAACGGGCCGCCATCACGACACCATCCGTATCGAAACTGATCCGAAACTTGCGCTGGAAGGCGGTTTCGCGCAGGCGGTGTTTCCATGACGACGCCCAATCGCAAGCCCTGCCCAATCTGCAGGAAACCTCGAACTGAGGATTTCCGCCCGTTTTGCTCGCAACGCTGCAAGGATCGCGACCTCGCGAAATGGTTCGGTGATGGCTACTCCGTGCCCGGTGATCCGGTTTCTCCTGACGATATTGCACAAGAAGAGTGAAGCACCGCGCATTTCCCCCTTGCCAATCTTCGCCGCCCGCGCCATAGGCGCGCACTCATTTGCAAGCAGCACTGCGCTGCGGCGAATGCCCGGGTAGCTCAGGGGTAGAGCAGCGGATTGAAAATCCGCGTGTCGGTGGTTCGATTCCGCCCCCGGGCACCACTT
>CAKZSF010000342.1 GCA_937920575.1 uncultured Sphingomonadaceae bacterium
GGCCTGCAGCTGGTGGTTCCAGCAGGGATTATTTTGGCCGGTGCGCGGCTGACGCAGGCAGAGCGTGTGTGGTTGCTGGGCCTCGTCATCATTCTGACAGGCGTGAATTTGCTCGCCGCAGGCCTGCAGCTTTCCTCAGGCGGCACCTCCTTTTATCCCTACGCTACCAGCCACAAGGGTCTACCGCTGGGCATGTTCGCCAACCGCAACCATTTCGCATTGCTGATTCTGTTGGCGCTGGTTGCGGCGGTGGCTATCTTAAACTTCTATCGCGCCGAGCAACGACCCGCTCCCGTCAAGGGCAAAGCGAAAATGATGCTCGACTCAAGACTCATTCTTTTGGCCACCGGGGGAGTGGTGGCAGCGGCGGTGATTATGGCCACCGGTAGCCGGACCGTCTCAGTGCTGTTTGTCCTGTCGATCTTGCCATTGGCCTTGCTTGCTGTGCACGCCTCGAAATGGAGCAAAGCGCTGTTTGGTGTGGCCTTGGCTGGGCTGGGCGTGGGCACTGTGCTCTATGCGATGATCGCTTCAGGCCGGTTCGAAGTGGCCAATCGGTTGATGGAGCGCTTTGCATTGCAGCATGATGAGCGATTCGAATTTTGGCCTGATGCGTTGAATGCGATCAAGGCAAATTTTCCTGTCGGTACGGGGATGGGCACATTCGATACCGCGTTTCGCATGGTCGAACGGTTGGATCATGTCGGCCAACGCTATGTAAACAATGCCCATAATGACTATTTGGAAGTCGCCATCGAGGCAGGATTGCCGGGGTTGGCTATTTTTGCCGCGTTTTTGATTTGGTTGGCCGTGCGCTCGATTGCTTTGGCGCGCAGCAAAGAGAGTTTGAACGCTATTCGCACTGGGTGGTGCGCTGCGTTTGCCTTGCTGCTGGTGTCTCTTCATTCCCTGAGCGATTATCCTGTTCGGCGTCTGGCAATCATGGCTGTGTGCACGTTGTTTGTTTCAATTCTTGCTGCCGCGGGGAGAGGAAATGAAGCCGCAAAAGCTAGCGGAGCCACAAATTGACAAGGCGTACCCACACATACACAAGAAAATCGGGAAGTTTGGCTTCCGCAAAGCGCGGATGCTCGCTAATGCACCCGATAAGTAATTCTGCTGCTCATTCGGATAGGGCGAACGAACATTGTTCAGTAATTTGAAACAGCCAATGGCAAGATCTGTGATCGTCCGCCATTTCGTGACAATCGGCTTGGCCGTTATGCTTTCCGCATGTCTTGGAAACCGCGAGATCGTGGCAGGGCCCGTTGCGTCGACCGCAACGGCAGAAGCGAGAGAGCCAACGCCAATCGACGCAGCTATCGGTCTTCAGCCCACTGGCGCCTATATTATTGGCCCGGAAGATGTTCTCAGTATCAGTGTGTTCCGGGAACCTGATCTGTCACTTCCACAAGTTCGCGTCGACGATGAGGGGCATTTTGAAATGCTTCTGATTGGCCAGGTCGTGGCCAACGGAAAGACCCCGAGTGAGCTTTCCCGCGAAATCAGACAGCGCTACGAATCCAATTATCTGGTCGATCCGCAAATCGCGGTGAATGTATCTGCCGTGAATTCGCGCCGCATGACAGTCGATGGCGCGGTGAACCGTCCCGGTGTTTATCCGGTTAGCAACGATATGGATCTGCTCAGCGCAATTGCGATGGCAGGCGGCACATCCGATCTGGCCAAACTGAAGCAGGTTGCGGTGTTCCGTCAGGTCAATGGCGAGAACATGGTTGCAGCATTTGATCTGACGCGCATTCGCTCGGGCGAAAACGTCAATCCCAAGCTGTTGCCGGGCGACATCGTTGTGGTCGGCTATGACAATCTGCGTGCCGGTCTGCAGGACTTCCTGCAAGCGGCTCCGTTCTTCACGATTTTCCGCGCGTTTTAAGCGATACTTTTTTGAGGTCTGACACGATGGCAAGCATCCAAGGCGCCGAGTCACATTATATGGATGATGACTTTACAGCCGATGATATGAATCAGCCGCTGCTGAACTTCGAAGAGATCAAGGCGATGCTGTATCGCCAGCGGTACATCTTTTTGCTGGTGGTGCCGATCGCGCTGCTGCTTGGCTTCATTGTCACGATGCTGATGACACCGATTTACGAAGCCACCGCCAAGGTTCAGATCGAGGCGGACACCAACTCTATCGTCGATCAGGACGGTGACGTGTTGCAGCAGGTTCGAGGCGCAGAATTCAACCGTTTTATGGCCGGTAAACTCGCTATCTTGCGCAGCAGCAAGACTGCAGAAGCGGTCGCCAATGAGCTCAATCTGTTCGGCAGCAATGAGTTTCTCGAAGTAATGAATGTCGAGGCTGCTCTGGAGCCGGCCATAGGTGAGACCTTGGCGCAAACGCGGCAGAAACAGGTTTTGTCAGTGTTGAACGAAAATCTGGTGGTGGATACTGACACTGGTAGCAATGTTGCCAATGTAATCTTTCAGAGCCCTGACGCAGAAGTGTCGAAGCGTGTTGTCAATGCCTTTGCTGAAGGCCTGATCACCGCGAACATCGCCCAGCGGTTCGAGACCGCATCTTATGCGCGTGAATTCCTCGAGAAAGAGATCGCGAACGCCAAAGAGCTGCTAGAAGATTCAGAGCGCGCCTCAATCGAATATGCGCGTAACTCGCAGATTATTGATGCGAGTGATGGCATCTCCACGCAAGAGGGTGAATCGTCACCAAAATCGATCACAACTGCCAATCTGGTGCAGGGCAATTCCGACCTCGCAGCTGCGCGCACCGCCCGTGTTCTTGCCGAACAACGTTGGCGCCAGGCACAGCGCACAAGTTTGATGAACCTGCCTGAGGTTCAGTCGAGTCCGGCGATCCAGAATTTGCAAGCCCAAGCCGCGCAGAACCAAGCTCAGATCACCGAGCTATCACGCCGCTACAAGCCAGGCCATCCGGCTTTTAAAGAAGCGCGCGCCAACAGCGGTGAGATTGATGCTCAAATCAATCGGCTGGCCCGCGACATTCGCAACTCTATCGAGTCCGAATACCGCACCGCAGCGTCGCAGGAACAGGCTCTGGCTCAGCAGGTAGAGGGCTTCAAATCCGAAACGCTTGAAGAGCAAAACCGGAGAGTAGAGCTCAACCTGCTGGCGCGCGAGGTTGATACGAACCGTGCGCAATACGACGCGTTGCTAGAACGCTACAAGAACGTCAGCACGGCGTCTGATGTTGTGACGAACAACATCACAATCATTGATGAGGCAAATTCTGCGCTGCAGGTTGCTCCGCGTTGGCCGATCAACATGGCTATTGCTTTGTTGGCTGGACTTGGTTTGGCTGCTGGTCTCGCCTTCTTGCGGGAAACCTGGAACAACACTGTCGGCTCTACTGACGATGTGCAGCGCAAATTGTCGCTGCCAGTATTGGGCGTCACGCCAATTGTTGAGATGGACCAGACCCTGCTGGCCGAACTGGGTGATCCCAAGTCGGTTCTGTCCGAGGCCTATTCCTCGATACGATCTTCGCTTGATTTCTCTACCCGCGATGGCGCTCCCAAGAGCGTGTTGGTCACGTCGGCGCAGGCGTCTGAAGGAAAATCGACCACTGCAGTTGCTCTGGCGCAGAACTTTGGCCGGATGGGCAAGAAGGTGTTGTTGGTGGACGCCGATTTGCGCTCGCCATCTCTGCACACATACACCAACAGCAAAAACAATGCGGGCTTCGTGGCGGTCTCAACCGGGCAGGCGGTGTTGGCCGACAACGTGATCTCGGATGATCGCATGCAGTTTGATCTTTTGCCGTCTGGCCCGATCCCGCCTAACCCAGTGGAAATCTTGGCAGCTGAAAATATCGAGCGATTCTTGCGTGAAGTCGCGCACGGGTATGACCATGTGGTGTTTGATGGACCGCCTGTGATGGGCCTTGCCGATGCGCCACAGATTAGCCGTGTGACTGCAGGAACCGTTTTCGTTGCGCAAGCGGGTGGTGCAGCGACCAGCGTATTGCAGAATGCGGTTGAGCGTCTGAGACAAGCCGGTGCACGTATTTCTGGTGCCGTACTCAGCCGCTTTGACAGCGAGTCGCGCGGATACGGCCACAATTACGGCTATCACTATGACTACGGCTCAAGCCGGGCTTCGGAAGCCTGAGCAGAGTTGAGCTGATAGGGGGCCGACTTTGAACCGGCTGATGTCATGGTTGTGGATGGGGATGCTCGCGCTGCTGGGCGGGGTGATCGCCATGACCGGTGTGTCCTATTCCGGGTTAACGCGCGGGCAAACACCGATGGCAGCAGAGCTTTTCGTTGCCCAAGGTGAAGCCAACAGCCGGATGGCCAACAGATTGGTTCGC
>CAKZSF010000343.1 GCA_937920575.1 uncultured Sphingomonadaceae bacterium
AATGGAGCGGGCGAGGCGATTCGAACGCCCGACCCCAACCTTGGCAAGGTTGTGCTCTACCCCTGAGCTACGCCCGCTCACTGACGCGTAACGAGGCAAGATGCCCCGTTGGGAAGCGCGCGGTTAGCATCGACCTGTTGAGTCGGCAAGGAAAATGTGCCCATCCGATAAATGGCTTCACAAATGGCGGAAAAGCCCCACATTAGGGCAGAACTTTTCAAGCAGGATCACTCAGCCTGCATCACATCAAATGGGGACGTATTTTGGCCAGCATGGGACTGAACATCGACGAGCAAAAGGCGGTCGAGAAATTCAAGACGGAGATCGTCGAGCCGTCAATGACGCAGCTAGTGATCCTCGATTTCTGGGCCGAATGGTGCGGGCCGTGTAAGGCTTTGACACCGGTTCTCGAAAAGGTCGCCACTGACTATGCCGACAAGGGCGTCGTGCTGAAAAAGGTCAATGTTGATGAAGAGCAATTCATTGCGAGCCAGTTTCAAGTGCGGTCTATTCCCACTGTCTATGCGATGTTTCAGGGCCAACCGGTTGCCGATCTGACCAGTGCGCGTACCGAAAGCCAGTTGTCGCAAATGCTCGATCAATTGCTGGCAAAGCTGCCACTTGATCCCAACGCCGCACCCGGCGGAGCGGGAGCGCAACAGGACGTGACGCAGTTCATCGAAATGGGTGAGCAGATTCTGTCCGAAGGGGATGGCGAACGCGCCGCCGGCGTCTTTGCCCAGGTTATCCAGATGGCTCCAGATAACAGTGCAGCACAAGCGGGTCTGATCCGTGCGCTAACGATGGCGGGCATGACTGAAGAGGCTGAGGCGGCGCTGGCAGATCTGCCGGAAGAACTGGCTAAGGACCCTGCCTTTGATGCGGCCCGTGCGGCGCTCGAATTGGCGAAAGAAAAGCCCGATGACGGCGAACTGGCGAAGCTGCGCGATGCAGCGAAGTCCGATGCGAGCAATATGCAAGCACAACTAGACTTTGCCACGGCTGCCTTCGCAGCGGGCGAACGCGACGAGGCCGCCGATGCCCTGCTCGCCATGGTGAAGGCTGAGCCAGAATGGCAAGACGGTGCGGCCAAGGCAAAGCTGCTGCAAATCTTCGAAGCGGTCGGGTTGGAAGACGCATGGGTAACCGCCACGCGCCGGAAGCTGTCACTGTTGCTGTTTGGTTGAGATGAGCAAGCGGCTATCCATATTTCCCCTTACCGGCGCGATTCTGTTTCCCGGGTTGCAGCTACCTCTGCACATATTCGAGCCGCGCTATCGCGCGATGGTGTCCGATGCCTTGGCGCGGGATCGTCGTATTGCGATGATCCAGCCACAGACCCCGGGCGAAGGCGCCCCGCTCTATCAGATCGGCTGCGTGGGCCGGATCGGTGATGTCGAGGCATTGGATGACGGGCGCTACAATCTCGTATTGGAAGGGGAAAACCGCTTTCGCCTGATCGCAGAACGTGATGTGACGACTGCATTCCGCCAGATTGATGCAGAGATCATCCCCGAGGCGGAGCTTGAAGCGCTGTCATCCGTTGAGCGTGCGAGCTTTGAACGCGAAGCACGCAAGTTCGCCGATATGCAGAATTATGATGTTGATTGGGACTCGGTTGAACGCCTTGACGATGTCACGCTGATCAACGGCGTTTCACAGATTGCGCCGTTTGATCCGGCCGCAAAGCAAGCATTGCTTGAGGCGGGAACCGTACAGGAACGCTGCGAGTTGTTAGTCCAACTGATGCAATTTTTCAGCCGCAGCGGACCGGACGAAGACAGAGTCACTCTGCAATAAAGCTAGCCGACGCCGAAACTGCCCTTCAAACCGTCAATCACATATTGCGCAGCCAATGCTGCGAGCAGCACGCCGAGCAGTCTTGTGATCACTGCTTCTACCCGATCGCCGAGCAGCTTCATCAACGGGCCTGCGGCAATCAATGCGAACATTGTCAGCAGCAGAACGGACGCGAGCGCGGCAAACACTTCGAGTGTTTCCTGAGCGGTGTCCGCCTCGTTCATCAGCAGCATAATGGCCGCGATGGCGCCCGGCCCTGCCATCATCGGCATGGCCATCGGGAAGACCGAGACGTCTTCGACTTCGTCCGCCTTGACCTTTTCGGCCCGTTCCTCGCGACGCTGGGTGCGCTTTTCGAAAACCATCTCAAACGCGATCCAGAACAGCATGAAGCCGCCCGCAATGCGGAAACTGTCGAGTTCGATATGCAATGCGCCGAGCAATTGTTCGCCAAAGAAGGCGAAGATCAGCAGAATGATCGCGGCGATAAACGTCGCGCGGATTGCCATGATGCGTTGCTGGCTTGCCGTCGCGCCTTTGCTGAGGCCTGCATAAATCGGCGCACAGCCGGGCGGATCAATCACCACGAACAGCGTGACGAAGGCAGAGAAGAACAGTTCGGTCATTTACTGTTTCGCTTTGGCGGGTGCGGGAAGTTTGTGGGCAATGCGCCGTTCGCCCTCGCGCCACCAATCGGCCACAAAGCCCCGCGCGCCACTGTCGGAATGCGTCCAGCGCCATTCCAG
>CAKZSF010000344.1 GCA_937920575.1 uncultured Sphingomonadaceae bacterium
TCTGGTGGGCGATGACAGGCTCGAACTGCCGACCCTCTCGGTGTAAACGAGATGCTCTACCAACTGAGCTAATCGCCCCAACCAGATTGCGCATCAAATGATGCGGAAGCGCGTATCTAGCGTGTAAAAGTTCAAAATCAATTGCCATTGCGCAGAAAAACGCATCCGCTAGAGAAAAAACATGTCACGCACCCTTCTCGTCCTTGCCACTGGCGGCACAATTGCGGGCACCGCTGGCTCCGCGATTCGGCGCGATTACCGCCCTGGCCAGATCGGAATCGAACAGTTTGTCTCGCAAATCGCTGATCTGGGGATCGATACGCCGCTGATTGGCAAACAAATCGCCAATATCGGTTCCGAGAATATCGGGCCGGAAATCTGGGCGACTTTGCACGAAGAAATTTCCAGTGCGCTGGCTGATCCGGAAATTGCCGGCGTCATCATCACACATGGCACGGACACGGCGGAAGAAACCGCGTTTGCGCTCGACCTCACTTTGCCGACGCATAAGCCGGTGGTTCTGGTCGGCGCGATGCGTGCAGCCGATGCGGTGGGGAGCGACGGCTTGCGCAATTTTGCCAATGCTGTGCGATTGGCAAGTGATCGGGACGCCGCGGGGCGCGGCGTGTTGATGGTAATGGGTGACCGCGCATTCGCAGCACGCGACGTCCGCAAGGCGCACACCGAATCGGTCGATGCCTTTCGTGGCTTCCCGCGCGACGCGATTGCGATGGTTTCGCCAAGCTCGCTCGAATGGTTCGGCGCACCGTGGAGAGCGGATGAGGCTGCGCGTTTCGTTTGGCCAGAACATTGGCCCAAAGTGGACATTCTGTTCGCTCATGCCGGAATGAGCGCGAAAGACGTGGCGCATGCCCTCGCCGCCGAACCGGCCGGAGTGGTCATCGCTGGTTTCGGCACCGGCAATATGCCTGACCCTGTGCGCTCTGCATTTGTGGACGCAGCACATAGCGGGGTGCCGGTGGTGCGCGCCAGCCGCGTGGATGAGGGGCTGGTTGATCGCGAGCCCGAAGACGACGCGAACGGTTTTGTCGCTGCCCGCGCCATTGGCCCGGCCAAGGCCCGCATTTTGCTGCAATTGCTGCTCGCCAGCGGCGCGAATGATGCGGCCACCATTCAGGCGGCGTTTGATCGGCGCTAGGGGCGAGCGGGTTAAGCCAGCGCTACAGCATCGCTGCCCAACTGCCCGAAATAGCGCGCCATTGCGTCAGCAGCCTTCTCTGACAGCTGAATGAAGGCGCGGCGACGGTCACTTTCATCCTCTACCCGTTCAAAAAGACCCGCATCGACCATTTGCGTGATCCAGCACAATGCGGTGGTGGGCGGCACGCCGCTCGCAATGCACAGGCTGGTCACGCAGACTTTGGCGTTCTCCGCCTTGGCTGCGGTGAGATCGAGCAGCATGTCCCATGCGGGGTCGGCAAAGATTTCGCTATCGAAAAAGCGCGCGCGCTGTTGACGCTGGCGGATGATTTTGCGCACCAATTTGGCGTCAGGCAATGCGGGTTCGCTGAGCCGGATAACATCGCGCGAGCCAGAATCCTGCGCCGCGAACGCCAATGCAGGTGACTTCACTTTTACATCGTCGGATGGCGCGTCAGCATTCGCCTCGCTGCCCCCAATCAAATCCAGCCGTTCCGCCAATTGCTCGACCTGCTCAGTCAATCGCAAGAGCATCACGCGATCATCCTGAGACATTTCTTGCAAAGCCATGCCCGGCATTCTCGCCAAAGTGCGCGACAAGGCAATTACGCGCTCGGGCCTAGTGGGATTTACGAGGATTTCAGGCGCGCTTTGGTCAAAACAGCCGAACACATGGTCAAGCGCATCCAACGACGTCGTGACCAGCGCCTGCGCCCCTGCCTTGGCCAAACGCATATCCAGCCACGCCAGTTGCGCAACCGTCTCTGCATTGGTTTCCGGGCAATCCAGCACGATCAAGTCCGTCGATCGCACCGCCTGATCACCGCCCAGCACATCGGCGAGAGTGCCCACTCGCTGCACGTGCAACCCCGCAGTCTCCGCATCTTCGCACCATTGACGGCGAACACCCGCTCGATCCGAATAAATCCAGAGGGATCGCGCCTCAGCCGCACTGCCGCGCGCCTCGGGGTAAGCGAAATCACCCGCTTGTGCATTTGGCCATGTGTCTGGTGAAGCCATCGCGCCTGTCCTTATCTTTAAGCGAGAACAAGACTAGAACAAAGCGCTGTCGCGTCAAGCGGCTGGCGATTACAGATTGGTTAGGCCGATTTGGACAGCGCTACTGCCGGATTTCAATCGGGGTGCCGTCGGCCACCGCCTGATACAGCTCCTCGATCTCCGCATTGGACAGCGCGATGCAGCCATCGGTCCAGTCGCCCGGCATCTTCCCCATCGGTAAAGCGTTGGGCTGGCCATGAATAAAGATATCGCCGCCGGGCGACTTGCCCAGCCCCTCCGCAAAAGCGCGATCATTGGTGTTGGGATAGCTGACCCGCAGCGACAGATGATAGGCGCTGTTCGGGTTGCGCGTGTCGATCGTGTAGCGGCCCTCGGGCGTCTTCTCGTCGCC
>CAKZSF010000345.1 GCA_937920575.1 uncultured Sphingomonadaceae bacterium
CGATGTTTATGCAGGCTATGGCAGCTATGATGTGTTCTACGATGCCGATGGCACATATCACCTCGGCAACACCTGCAACCAGTGGACCGCAGACCGCCTCGCCGCCGCCGGGATCAAAACCGCCTGGTGGAGCCCCTTCCCAGGCGGCGTGATGAAATGGGTCGATTGAGATCTAGGCCGTTCTAGGCCCGCGTCTCGATTTCCTCCATATCCGCCGCCAGCTGTGCATCTGCCGCACTGGTGCCTGGCAATGCCTTCCCGATATCGAGCAGCCGGCGCACAGGTTCACTGAACATCAGGCGTTGGTTCGGGAAATGCCGCATATGGATTTTGAAGAGCTTGCGCAAATGCTGCTTGCCCAGCACCTCGCGATATTCGGGTACCAACGCACTCTTGCCAAAATGTGGCCGGGTGCGCGGCTCATACGCAATCACCTCGCGCTGCAACCGCTCAAGCCACGCATAGTCACGCGGATCGGAAAAGATATCGATCGCCGCAACCGGCCCATGATGGGTACCTGCAAAAGGCAAGTCAGACGTGCCGCGCAATTCGCGAATACCAATCATACTTTTCAGATAGAATCCCAGATCGCGATAATTCTCGACCTCCAGCATGATGAAGCGCACTACCGCTTCTTGCCGATCCAGCGGTACAAAGAATGCCAGATTATACGCCGTGTGTGTGGTTGCAAAGAAGCCGGTCAGCAGATCCGGTCCACGATCACGCTTCAGCCCGGGGTCGGGATCGTAGAGATAGTCGAGATCATCCTCTGCCGTAGTCTTGTGCTGATGCTTCTCAATCTTCAGCCGGTAGGCAAAGCGCTGCAGTTTGCGCCGGAACGACGGAAACACGCGATCCATCAGCCACAATTGCCGGATCAGCCATTCCACAATGAAGCTGAGCGAGAACAATCTCGGCCCCTTGGTTTTGGCCGGTTGGGCCTCGCCCTCCAGCGGGCGCAACGCATGCACCATCACCATCGGATCGGAGGGATCGCTGTAAGGAGCACAAGCCCAGCTGACCGCCTCTGCGCCTTGCGTCAACGAGTCCTTCTTCGACAGCCGCGTGATGTAGGCATCCGATGTGTATCGCTGCAGCGCCTCGGTTTTCAGTTCCACCTCGATCACCGGCGCGATCACGCCAAAAGACAGCACTACATAGTCAAAATCCGGATGCCCTTTCTTCAGCTCAACCCGCTCGCCAGAATCGTTCAGGAAAACAAGCCGCACCACGCCATCGGCCATGACCGGCCCTTTGCCATACCCATGCGTGCCGGTAATCAGCGCGCCAATCACGGTCTGCGCCATATAGTTGCCACTGTTGACCATGCGTCGCTTGTGCTTGAGCAGGAAGCGCTTGAGCTCCTCGACCGACACGGACGCGCCGACCACCACCGTCTCGCTTTTCTCGCGATATTCAAGCCATTTCAGCCCGCCTTCACGCATCATCATCGCGTTGGTGCCAGGCGCTAGCTGTACGCCATTATAGCTGTGCGATTTGCCGATGCACGAATATTGCCCCTTTTGCATCAAATCGCACAAAGTGTTTTCATCATGCGGGATTTGCGCATCAACTTCAGCGCGGAACACGCTCATCCAGCTGGTGACGATACGCTTGCCTGCTATACCATTCAGCGCCTCACTGCTGCGCCGCCGCATCACTTCGCGAATTGATCTAAACATCTGCCCCCAATCCCTTCTTGTAAAAAGGATGCGAGCAGTGTGCCCAGTTTCGCGATGAATCGCTATGACGAAAACGACATTCTCGGATGCTCACTGGACGGAGCGTGCCTAGGCCTTTTGCCTTGGGCTACCGCTTCAGCACGTCCTCTAGGAAGCCAAGCGCGCCCTTTGTGAATGCTTCCATATTGGCGATGCGGTCATTGCTGCCGGTTACCGTAACATGTGTCCACTCACCATCTGGACCAACCACCGCGACACAGCTCCGGCCCGCCGGTGCCCCTGTGGGATGGTCGCTACCGCCGACCGAACCGCTTTCTGCAATGCCCCAATCTGCCTGAAAGTTCGCTCGAATGGACCGCGCCTGTAGCAAGGCATAGTCCTCGCTTGCCCCGCGCATGCCTTTGTAAGCGTCCTTGGGTTGATCGAACAACACATCACGAGCGCGAAACGAATACACCACACCGCCACCAACGAAAAAGTCCAGCGCGCCGGGGACAGTGAGAAGGCTGGCCATGATCAAGCCGCCTGTCGCGCCATCCGCAACAGCGAGCTTCTCTCCACGGTCCCGCAAAGCCTGAGCGATGCGGATCGCTTGCGGATGAACCTGCGCCAGCATATCAGCCCGCCGCCTTTACGATGTCGGCCCAAGCCGCTTCGTCGATCGTTTCTATACCCAGCTCTGTGGCTTTCTTGAGCTTGCTGCCCGCACCCGGCCCCGCGACCAACAGATCGGTTTTCGCGCTGACACTTCCCGAAGCTTTCGCGCCGAGGCGTTCGGCCTGCGCCTTCGCCTCGTCGCGGCTCATGGTTTCGAGCTTGCCGGTGAAGACCACGGTTTTGCCGGCGACCGGAGAGTCGAGCGTTTCGACTTCGTAGCGCGGCGGCGAAACTTCGCTGAGCAGATCCTCCCAAACGCCGACATTGTGGGGTTCGTGGAAGAAATCACCCAGCGCCTCCACAACCGCACCACCGATCCCGTCGATGTCGGTTAGA
>CAKZSF010000346.1 GCA_937920575.1 uncultured Sphingomonadaceae bacterium
GATCCGCGATCCGATTGCAGAAGGGAACCAGCGGAAAACTGGCAAAGTCGCCCGAACGTGCACCGGCTTTATGCGGGCGGAAGATGTTGCGGTTCCGCCATGAAAACTGGCTGATGCTGCCGCCGCGATCCGGGCGCAGCGACATGCTCGTATCGCCGCAGCGCAGTTCAATCGCCTTCTGATCAGGCGTTTGATTCGCATGGCCTGCATCCGACAAAATTTCGCGCGCGCCGGTCTGACAATCAGGTCTTAGCCCAGCCGTTGCCTCGGCCATAGAAGACGAAGCAATAGGCTGACAGTGCTTATTGACCAAAGCTCCCTCCCCCCAACTCACAGTTATGGTAGCGCTAACGCAAAGGGTTGTCAGCATGTTTTTGTTGCACCCTCGAGTCCAGCGTTCGGGCTCAATTTTAAAATTGGAATTGGATCGCGAGCTGGCAGTGCCGCATTCAAGTAGCCGTTGCAAAGCGCTGTGATCGCATTATGGTAGCGCTAACAAATTCTGGAGAGGGTAAATTGATGACTGTATTTCGTAAGCGTTCACTGAGCCGTTTGACTGCCGTTTGCGTCACTCTGGCGGCGTCGACTGCTATCGCTCCTTCAACGCTCTTGGCCCGCGATTCGTCGGTGCCCAATGTCGCTTCAGCTGCGGCTGCCGCTGCGAATACGGCGCAGGCCAGCCCAGTCTATAAGGATGCCACGGCTCCAATCGAGCAACGCATTGACGACCTGCTTGCGCGCATGACCCTAGAAGAAAAGGTCGCGCAAATGCTCACGGTCTGGGAGCAGAAAGAAAAGGCGCTGACGCCCGAGGGTGATTTTGACCCAGAGATGGCGAGCAAGGCGTGGCCCGATGGCATCGGGATGATTGCACGCCCCTCCGATTATCGCGGGGTTGATCAATCGAACACTGGTGAAGCAGGTGTTTCGGCAGGTGCGCGCAACAGAACCGCGCGTGAGACGGTTGAATATGTCAACGCGGCCCAACGCTGGGCGATGGAAGAAACGCGTTTGGGCATTCCGATTCTGATGCATGAAGAGGGGTTGCATGGCTTTGTGGCGCGCGGCGCGACCAGCTTCCCGCAAGCGATTGGCCTTGCCAGCACTTGGGACAAGGAATTGGTGGAGCAGGTCTATTCCATCGTCTCGCGCGAGATGCGTTCGCGCGGCGCGCAATTGGCTTTGTCTCCGGTTGTCGACATTGCGCGCGATCCGCGCTGGGGTCGGATCGAAGAGACCTATGGGGAAGATCCTTATCTCGCATCTGAAATTGGACTGGCCGCAATTCGCGGGTTTCAGGGGCGCGAATTGCCATTGGCTGACGACAAGGTGCTGGTGACGCTGAAGCACATGACCGGTCATGGCCAGCCTGAAAGCGGCACCAATGTTGCGCCAGCCGAGCTGACCGAGCACACATTGCGGACCTATTTCTTCCCGCCGTTCGAACGCGCGATCAAAGAGGCCAACGCGATGTCGGTGATGCCCTCTTACAATGAGATCGGCGGATTGCCGAGCCATGCCAACAGCTGGCTCTTGCGCGATGTTCTGAAAGAGGAATGGGGCTTTGAAGGCGCGGTCGTCAGCGATTACTTCGCCATTCGTGAAATGGTGACGCGCCACCAAATGCTTGAGGACGCTAAACAAGCCGCAGAGCGAGCCATCAAAGCGGGCGTTGATAGCGAAATGGCTGACGCGGATGCTTTTGTGGAGCTGCCAGCATTGGTCGAATCGGGTCGAGTTGAAATGGCCACGATTGACGATGCCGTGCGGCGGATCTTGCGACTAAAATTCATCGCCGGGATGTTTGAAAACCCTTACGCAAACGCCGATTATGCTGAGCGGATCGAGGCCAATGACGAGGCGATTGCCTTGGCGCGCGAGACAGCGCGTAAGTCGATGGTGTTGCTCAAGAACGATGGTCTGTTGCCGCTCGATGCCAACAAGGTGGGCAAAATGCTCGTCGTCGGCACCCATGCGAAAGACACGCCATTGGGCGGCTACAGCGATATTCCCAAGCATGTCGTGAGCGTGCTCGAAGGCATGGAGAAGGCCGGTGAAGGCAAGTTTGAAGTCGCATTTTCTGAAGGGGTGAGGATCACAGAAAGCCGTGAATGGGGCGCTGATCCGGTGGATCTGGTTCCGGAAGAAGAAAACCGCAAGCTGATCGCAGAGGCAGTGGTCGCTGCAAAAGATGCCGATGTCATTGTGATGGTGATTGGCGGTAATGAGCAAACCAGCCGCGAAGCATGGGCGACGACCCATTTGGGTGATCGCACCGACATCACATTGGTTGGACAGCAAATGGATCTCGCCCGCGCTATGCTGGCGACCGGAAAGCCGGTTGTGACTGTGCTGCTGAATGGTCGCCCCCTATCGACTGTGGAACTGCAAGAGACGGCGCCAGCGATTATCGAAGGTTGGTATCTGGGGCAGGAAACCGGAAACGCGGTGGCTGATGTGGTTTTGGGCAAAAGCAACCCGGGCGGCAAAATGCCCGTGACTGTGGCGCGCAATGTGGGCCAGATACCGAATTTTTATAACCACAAGCCGCAAGGGCGCAGAGGCTATCTGTTTGATACGACCGACCCGCTGTATCCGTTCGGCTTTGGTCTGAGCTACACCAATTTCGACATCTCCGCGCCGCGAGTGATCGGCGCAAACCTGACGACCGAAAGCACTGTGACAGTGGAGGTTGATGTCACCAACACAGGCAAGGTGGCTGGCGATGAAGTGGCGCAGCTTTATCTTCGCGATGTCCACGCCTCTGTCACCACACCGGTGAAGCAACTCGTGCGTTTTGAGCGCGTGACATTGCAGCCAGGTGAAACACAAACGGTCACATTCGCACTGACGGCAGCTGATTTGAGTGTCTGGAATGATCGGATGGAGCGCGTGGTCGAGCCGGGCAAATTCGTGCTTATGGCAGGCGGAAACAGCCGCGATGTCAAAACGGTTGAGTTTGAATTGAGCCAGCCATAGCCGCCAAGCGGA
>CAKZSF010000347.1 GCA_937920575.1 uncultured Sphingomonadaceae bacterium
CGCCCACGCTTCACAGCATTGCGCAGCAAACCGACCGTCGGTTCCAGCTGGTGTTGGTCAACAACGCTTCAACCGATGAGAGCGAACAGTTGGCGCGCAAAGCATGTCAGCCGATGACTGATATTGCGGTGCAGTTCCTGAACGAGAACCAGCCGGGCAAGATATTTGCCTTGCGAACTGGATTGGCGGAGGCGGGCACGGCCTATGTGGCAACGCTGGATGCCGATACGATCTACCCACCTGACTATGTCGCACGGATATTGCGTGAGTTTGCAGCTGGGGAGGGCGTGGCCGCGGTGCTCGCGTTTGATCACCCTGCTGGCGTCGAAGGGTTGCACGCAACGGCACGCCAACGACTGTTTGCGGACTATTTCCCAAGCAAATGCCACACAGGTGGTTTTGGGCAAGCGTTCGACCGTGCGATGCTGGAGGAATGTGGAGGGTTTTGTCCTGATCTGTGGCCCTTTGTGCTGGAAGATCACGAGATCATTCATCGCATCGGAAAACTCGGATCGCTTGCCTATGCGTCCGATCATATCTGCGCCCCGTCCGATCGTCGGAGTGATCGCAGCGATTGCAGCTGGACCACGTTTGAGCGGATTGCCTACAAGCTGATGCCAGCGGCGAGGATGGATTGGTTTTTCTATTCGTTTTTGACCAAGCGCTTCGAACGCCGTGGCCTGCGCAATATCAAGTTGCGCGATCAGGCATGGCTGAAGAGCAACCCTGCCTAAGTCGCATAGACTGCAGCGGTTTCATCGGCGACGCGTTTCCAATTGTATTTCTGCGCAGCCACCTGAGAGGACTGAGCCACATAGTCTTTGCGGGTTTGCTCATCCCAGGCCGCAATTCGCTCAATCGCGGTGGCCCAAACTTTGGCGTTCCCCGGTTCCAACAAAAGACCTGTGGTGCCTTCGACAACGGCATCGAGCAATCCATCGCAAGCAGCGGCGAGCACCACTCCACCGGCTGCAGCAGCTTCTGAAGCTACCAAGCCAAACCCTTCATATTCTTTGGATTTAACCGGAATGTTCGGCACGACTACGCACATCGCGTTGCGATAGGCCTTCGCCAATTCAGGTTGACTGAGTGGGCCGAGGAAGTTGACGCGCGGGTTGTCGAGCGCTTCTTTCTCATCCTTGTCCCATCCAGTGCCCGCCACCGTCAGAGTGATGCCATTGGGCAGTTTTGGCAGGACGTTCTGAATAAACCAAGCGCAGCCTTTGCGCTCTATCAGGCGTCCTGCAAACAGCACCGAGCCGTTATGGCCAATCGGCAGCTCATCGATACGCATATCAGTTGCGAGTGGCACCACGGCGCTGCTCGCCCACCCTGTTTCTTCGAGAACCTCGGCAGTGGCGTGACTGTTGGAGACCACATCTGCGCCGCGCAGCATGCGTGCGCCCAATCGCAAATAGGCGCCGTAGAGCCTGCCCTTGATCCCGCCGCGACGATGGTAGGCCGCGTCAGTACCATGAGCGGAAAGCACCACGCGGGTTTCTCCGGCGTTCAACCACGCAATCAATCCGAGCGGCCAGAGCGACATATCGCACAGGTGCAAAACCTGCGGGACGCGGCTGCGCGAGAACCAGCTTTTCAGGAACATGAAGGGGAAACCAAGCAGTGCGAGAATACCGGGTGGCTGCCCGTTCGGCTGCCCGTGCAATGCGACAATATCCAGATCGCATCGTTGGCGCAGCATGTCGGTAAGGCGAACGGCATAGGTTTCCATCCCGCCCATCGCTGGGGGCCATTTGCGCGTGACAAACATCACGTGCGGCTTGGCCTCTTCGATCTCTGTTTCATCAGAAGCCATAATAGATTGGCTCCTTCGGCGCAGTTGCCTTGGGCCGGTAGATACTTTCGCCCCAACGTAGCGTGAGTGGACCACCTGACCAGCGGTTGCGGCCCTTGCCGAGCGCGACAACTTCTCCGCAAGCTGTGACGGCACCGTTGATCGCGCGGGTTCCCTCGCATTCAAGCGTGTAGGCGCCGGCAATCCGAACCGCGAACGCGCCTTCCTCACCATCCAGAACTTTACCAGCGACCCAGATATCGCCCCAATGCGAGATATAGCTTTCGCGCAGGGCCATTTCTTCCTTGCTAGTCAGCCGCAGATCGCGCCACTCCAGAGTGGGATCAAGTGCGGCGCGCAGAATGGGCGTGTTTGCAATCACCATAGGAGGCTGATCGCGATCGATGATGTTGGCAAGCTCTGGATGGGCGCTGCCCACCATTCCTTGCACTCCCCAACTGGACATAAAATAGCCTGACTTCTCGAACGAAGGAAGCATGGCGTTGCGATCAATATAGCGCGCGCCGCTGGGAAACATTTTCGAGGCAGTTTGCGCGATTGCGCGCTGGGTTGATTGCCCCTGCTGGATCGCAGGAATGAATTGCGCGATCATCACAATGGCAATCCCGCCCAAAGTGACATTGCGCCAAAACGGCCCTGCAATGGATTGCCATCCAATTGCCGCCAACACCGCGATTGGCAGGGTCATGAACGGGAAGAAGTATGGGAAGGCGTTCCGATAGATCAGCAAGATCGCCACCGGCATGGCCAGCAACAGCAGCGTGGCCGATCTGGCAGGATCTGCTTTGATCCGTGCAATAGTGCTGCGTAGGCCAGCCGCGATAGGGATCAGCGCAAACACGCTTAAGATCAACCAACGGCTGATATAGTCCCAACGTGGCAGCAGGTTTTGCGACAAGATCACGGCGTCGAATATGGAGCCGCCACGCTCGACCGCAGTTTCGGTTGCGCTAGCCGGCGCGGCATTCGCGGCGGGATCGGCGCTAGGGACAAGGGTTAGGCTGGAGGTGTGCCACCACCAGAACAACGCGCCAACAATGAACAAAGCGGCAGCTGCGGCCGCAAACTTTGCCAACTTCGCGAACCGCAATTCACGCTCTCGACATTGCCAAATCAGCGCCGCGAGGAAGCACGGCAGGAAGATCGCCGCCTTGATCGTTACCAACAAGGCAGCAGCAGCGAGAACGCCAGACAGGACGGCCCTCGCAAAACTCAGCCTTTGTGCGAACAGCAGGGCCAAGCTTGCCATGATCAGGAAGCCAGATAGCGGATCGGTGCGAAAGCTTGCGCCATGAGCCAAAGCAAAACCAGCACCGCACCATGCGACCACTGCGATCACCGATGCTTCGACAGAAGCAAATTGGCGCGCAATGCGATAAAGGCAGAACAAGGCACCAGCCTCGCACAGCAGCATTACCAGTCGGCCCGCAACGATCTGATCGGGGTCGCTCAGCGGCAGAGCAGGCAACCACGCCAACAGCTGGACATGAAATGTCTGGATCGCTTCCAATGGACGATCGGCTGTGAAGGTGTGAACGTGGGAGAGGAAGAAATACTCATCCCAATTTATATTCAGTCGGAAGATCAGGATCGATTGCAGCGCGAAAAACAGCGCCAGTATGCCCAGCAATACGCGTGACAGATCAATGGATGAGCGTTGCCCGACCATTTGCGTTACCGCGCAATTTTGACCTGGTCTGGCTCATCGGCTTGCTGGTCGACATTGGCGTCGGTCTTGCTCGCCTCTGCATCTTCCAGCCGCGCTTCCAGCTGTCGCAGTTTCGCGAGCGTTGCCTCGGCGAGTTTGCGGTTGGCGCTGATCAGGTCAGCCAGAATGCCCAGCAAAAACGTGATCGCGCCCAACACGAGCAGCGAGCCACCGATAACCAGTGACTGGATGTGTCCGTCGCCCTGACCGATCATGAAGAACCACATGAACCGGAAAATCGGCAAGGCACCAACGACGCCCAACGCGATACCCACGCCGCCAAAAACATGCAGCGGATTGTACGTGGTGTAGGCACGGGCGATGGTCACACCGGTTTGCGCGATAAAGCGCGGGATGGACTTGAACAGGCGCGATGGGCGGGCCGCCGGATTGGTGCGGATCGGCACGCTGATAATGTGCATGCGCTTGCGACCGGCCTGAATCAGCATATCAGTGGTGTAGCTGAACTCGGTGGTGATAAAAATTCGTTGCGCTGCGTCTGCGCTAATTGCGCGAAAACCGCTGACTGCGTCCGTGATGTTCGTGCGAGAAAGCTTGCGCACCACGGTGCTGCCCAACCGTTGAAGCTTGCGCTTGAAGGAGCCAAAATGCTCGTTATCGCGAACGCCGCGATCGCCGATCACAATGTCAGCTTCGCCCGCGACCACCGGAGCGACCAGTTTCGCGATGTCTTCACCGACATATTGTCCGTCGGCATCGGTGTTGACGATGATGTCTGCGCCTTGGCGTAATGCCTCATCCACGCCAGAGCGGAACGCGGCGGCCAGTCCGCGATTGCCGCGATGGCGCACGATGTGGTGCACACCGTGACGCCGCGCAACGCCGGACGTGTCGTCGCTGCTGCCGTCATCAATGACGAGGTATTCGATAGCGTCGACACCGGGAATACGACGCGGCAAGGCGGCCAGAGTCTCCGGCAAATGATCCGCTTCGTTCAAGCACGGAATCTGGATAATCAACTTGGTCACGCAATACCCCCGAAACGTGGTGTTGCGACGGTGTTAACCACCACTGTTTAACGCTTGGTAAAGTTTTGGAGCGGTTTCGCGGCAAAATTCCGGTGCGTTTCGCGATTGCGCGGCACGGGCGCTTTGCCTAGGGCACCGCTATGCACCAGAAGGCCTGCCGAAATGATCCATGACGTGCGCGCCGGTTTGTTGCTTGCATTGTGCGGCTTTGCGATCCTCTCCGTCGGGGATGCGATCCTCAAATCAATCGAGGGGGAGTGGACAGCCATAGCCGCTGGCGCGCTCAGATACACGATTGGGGCCGTTGCGCTTTCGGCGATCTTGCTAGCGAAGGAAGGCCCGACCGGGTTCAAACCGCGCAATCCGTGGCTGCAAGTGTTCCGCGGCGTTAGTATGGGCATTTCCACCGCTTGCTTCTTCTCCGCCATCTTTGTGATGCCACTGGCCGAGGCGACGGCGTTGATCTTTATTGCGCCAATCCTGACGGCGTTGCTCAGTAAGCCGTTGCTGGGGGAGCATGTGCGCAGTGCTGTGTGGATCGCCTCGGTCATCGCGCTGGTCGGTGTGGCGATGGTGCTGCGGCCGAACTTGCTGACCTTGGGCTGGCAGGCCGTCCTACCCTTGGGCGCGGCGCTGTTTTTTAGCCTGACCGTGATAGCCAACCGCGCGAGTGCCGGGACAGGTAGCGCGTTTTCAATGCAGGCCTATATGGCAATGTTCGCCGCGCCGGTGTTGGTGCTGTTCGCAGTAGGAGGCTATTTCAGCGGAATAGAGCAACTGAAATTCGGTTGGCCACCAATCGATGTCGTTGCGAAGTGCGTGACGGTGGCTGTTACTGCCAGCACGGCGCACTATCTGGTTTATCTGGGCACGACGAAGGCGGGCGCGGCTACCATTGCACCGATGACCTATGTCCAACTGCTGGTCGCAATCATTCTGGGTTGGTTTGTGTTCGGCGATGCACCTGATGCGATGACGTTGGCAGGCGCTGCGGTGATTGTGTTGGGCGGGCTGTATCTGTGGCGCGATGGCCGCAAGCTCAGCTCCACTCAAGCGCGATGAACGACGAAGGCGATCTAAGGTGCTGGCTGTGCGGGCGAGGTTTTGAAACGCGTATCCAATGGCATCACACTGTGCCCAAATCGAAAAAGGGCAGGGCGACGGTTC
>CAKZSF010000348.1 GCA_937920575.1 uncultured Sphingomonadaceae bacterium
GCGGCACGTTTGGAAGAAGCGAAACGAGCAGGTGTGGCTGTCGCCCTCAGCCATCGTGGCGATGTGGCCGAGGACGTGTTCAACGAAGCTGGTTTGGCACCACGGGTTACGTCTTCTGGTGAATTGCCGTCGTTCACTCACCGGAAGGTGGCTGAAACCGACATCTTCTTCGTGTTCAACGATTCTGAAAAGCGCAAGGAATATGATCTGTGCTTCGATGTGGAGGGTAAGCCGGGCGAAGAATGGCACCCTGTTACTGGCGGTATCCGGGCGTTGGCGGGGACCGTGGACGCCAATCGCTGCACGAATATCCAGCTGGGCTTGGCACCGTATGAATCGCGGTTCCTTGTGTTCGACCAAAGTGTCTCAGTCGCGCCCCGCAACGACGCGTCTGCCGGAGAAGTCAAAACGCTGGCCGAACTGGACACAGGTTGGTCGATCAGTTTTGATCCCGCCTATGGCGATGCGAAAGACCTCACCGACACCCGATTGTTCGACTGGAGCAAGAGCACAGATCCGGAAATCGGCCACTTTTCAGGCAAAGCCACCTATCGGGCTTCGTTCGAGGTAACGGCCGACAATATGGATGGCGCGTCAGTCTTTGCGCTCAATCTCGGCCATGTTGAATCGATCGCTCGTGTTCGCGTGAATGGCAAGGACGTCGGCACCGTCTGGACTGCGCCCTATGCCATCGACATTTCGTCGGCAGTGCAAGAGGGACGCAACCTTGTTGAAATCGAAGTTGCCAATTTGTGGGTCAACCGCCTGATTGGCGATGCGGCGCTGCCTGACACCAGCGGCTATGTGCCGGAAGACAACATCGGATACCGTCCTGAGGAAAACCTGCCCAAGCGCGATATGGTTGAATGGTACAGTTCCAACAAACCTCCACCACCGGGCCCGCGACGCACCTTTGCAACGCACTACTTTCAGAAACCAAACGATCCGCTGATCCCCTCCGGTCTGATTGGGCCGGTGACCGTAACAATGCAGGACAAATGATATGCTCCATCGCCTTTTCCTGCTGATAAGCGGTTTGCTGGGAGCGCTCCTTGCACAGGGAGCGACGGCGCAAGAGGTTTCGCAAGCAGGCGCCCGCTATGAGCTTGTGACCCTGGCGATCGAAGGGCCGGAACTGGATGAGCGCGGTGAGCGCAATCCCTTCGCTGACGTCCGTCTCGATTGGACGATCACGCATGACGGCAAGACTTGGGTCATTCCGGGATATTTTGCGGGCTGCGAGGAGGCGGCGGATACAGGATGCACAGGCGGAAACATCTGGCGCGCTCATTTCGTTCCTCCCTTCGAGGGGGACTATAGCTGGAAGCTCGATTTTCGAGCGGGGCCAGATATGGCTATCGCGCCGTCCCCCGGGCAGCGCCTGAACGGTCATGGCGCGGTTGGAAGCTTTTCGGTTGCCGGGACATCCGCCGATCCCATCCGGGCACGCGGACTGCTGCAATACACCGGCGAAAACTATTACCGTTTCGCAGGCGATAACAGCGTATTTTTCAAGTTCGGCCCGGATGCGCCGGAAAACATGCTCGCTTATGACGGCTTTGACGCAACGCCGAGTTTCAAGGGTTTCCGCAAGGATTGGCAAGCCCATACCGGGGATTTGCAAGACGCGGGTTCAAGGCTTCTGTGGGGTGAGAAGAGGTCGGGCGCCGGTCTACTGGGAATGTTCGACTATCTCGCCGATGTCGGCGCCAATTCGGTGTCCATGCTGCTCTGGAATGCGGGTGGTGATGATCGCAATGTCTTCCCGCATTTGCTCGCGGTTCCGGTGGAGCAATATGAGCAGATGAAGCCACGTGCGCAGTGGGACGAGGGGCTCGTTCAGGACCGGTTCGATCTTTCTAAGCTCGATCAATGGCAGCGCGTGCTGCGCTATGCCGATAGACGCGGCTTGCACCTGCATTTCAAACTGCAAGAAACTGAAAATGACAGCTTCATGGATGGCGGCGCGTTGGGCCGAACGCGCAAGCTCTACATGCGCGAAATGGTCGCGCGTCTGGGTCATTTCCTCGCTCTGACATGGAATTTGGGCGAAGAGAATGTCCAGCATCCCGGCGATGTGCGCCATATGGCATCCTACCTCGCGGCACTTGATCCCTATGATCACCCGCTGGTGCTGCATTCTTATCCTGATCAGAAGCAGCGATATCGCGCATTCCTCGGCCCGGATTCGGCGTTGAACGGGTTGAGCCTTCAGGGGCGTGAGGATGACATATCTGATCTGCGGCCAGATGTGACAGCGTGGATCCGTGAGGCGCAGCTGGCCGGAAAACCTCTGGTGATGGCCTATGACGAACCGGGTCGCGCAGATGGCGGCGCTGGTGTCGATCCCGATTATCCTGATGACCGGTTGCCCGCGAAACGCGAACTTGCGCTCGATCCAGAGCTGTTTATTCGCGATGGCCTGTGGAACGCGCTGACCGCCGGTGCGAACGGGGTCGAGGCTTATTACGGTTACAAAACCGGATGCAGCGATCTTGATTGTCAGGATCACCGAACGCGCGCGCGTTTGTGGCGTGAGGGAAAGGTTGCGTTGGAATTCTTCCGCCAACATGTTGGGGATCGCGCCGTGCGGATGGTCGCCGCTGATTACCTTACCCGGCCTCGCGATGATTTCGTGTTTGCCGAGCCGGGCCAGTTTGCGGTGATCGTGCCAGGTGAAGAAGAGACGATCATGGCAACTGGCGGCATCGAAGGGCGATTTAGCGTGCGCTGGTTCGACCGGGTGAACGGCGGCGACTTGCAAATTGGATCGCTTCCCCAGGTCGATAATCATCGGCGCAACACCAAGATCGGCAAGCCCCCGGAGGGCGGCAGCGGCAAATGGATCATCGTGGTCGAGCGTATTGATCAGGGTATTCTGATCGAGGCGGAAGACTTCGTCGCTCAACGCGCGAACGACATACGCAGCTGGTGCCGGAAGGCTGAGTGTCCGGACGGGTGGGAACGTGATGGTGCGGCAGATTATGTTGCGCTGGTCCCTGACACCCGCGTCACTCACGACGATGAATTGATCCGCGGTGAAAACTTCAGCGGCTCGCCCGGGAAAATGGCGATCCTTTCCTATGATGTGGAATTCCCTGCCGCTGGCCGCTGGTATCTGTGGGTCCGTGCGCATTCGCTCGGCACCGAAGACAATGGATTGCACGCGGGGCTTAATGGCGAATGGCCAGAAAGCGGCGCGCGTATCCAGTATTGTGAGGGTAGGAAGCGCTGGCATTGGGACAGCCGCCAACGCACGCGCGAAGACCATTGCGGGGTCAAAGGCGGGCTATGGCTGGATATTCCAACAGCAGGCACGCACCGTGTGGAATTCTCTATGCGAGAAGACGGCTTTGTCTTTGATGCCTTCTTTCTCACGCTGAGCCCCGACATCCCCCACCAACTTGAACAAGCCAACAAGGACGCTGCCCCGAAGCGTGTCGACACTGGAGGACACTGATGATCTCAATTTACAAACTTGCGTCACCTCTGGCTGCGTCATCTTTGCTTTTGTGCAGCTCTGCGCTGCTGGCCGAGGGAGCGCATGATGCCAAGCGGGCCTACATCACTGGCTGGGATGAACTGGCTTCGGCCAGCCACGTATCCGACGGAATGGAACGATCCCGCAATGGCAAGCCGCGGTTCGAGGGGCCTCTAGGCGCGCAAGGCGTCAGCTATAATGGCTATCAATATGTGGTCTTCTATTCAGGTCGTGACCGCAGTCTGCCGAAAGAAAAGTCTGTATCTTACGTGGTCGTCTCACGTCGAAAGCTGGGCGGCTTTGCGTGGCAACACTCGATCCTGACTGACTATCAAGTCACTTCAGACGATGCGCATAATCGCCAGACCATCGCCGTTTCGGAAGGAGACGGACGCATTCATATATCCTTTGACCATCACAACCGGCCAAAGATGAACTATGCGGTCACGGCCGCCGGTGTGGCAGCAAAGCCGGATGCGGTCACTTGGGACAACAGCGTCTTCAACTATGCTGTAAATTTGGGGCGTGACCCGAATGAGCGCCTGAACGTAACGTATCCTTCTTTCTCACAATTTCCCGGCGGTAACCTAGTCGTCTATTTCCGCAGTGGCGGTTCATATGGCGGGGAGATGCGGTTGGCCCGCTATGATGCGGCGACCGGGCAATGGGGCACAGTTCGCAACATTTCGACGCGACGTGGCACTTTTGAAGGCAAAGAAACATCGCGCGGTCCTTATCTCGGCGATGCCAAAGCAATGCATGCTGGCCCCAACGGCACGCTTCACGCGTCTTGGGTGTTCCGCGAACGGCCGTGCGATTACACGACCAGCTCTCGCAGCGAGATTTTTTGCAATCACGGCTTGTTCTACGCGTGGTCAAAAGATGAAGGCCGCACGTGGCTCAGAGCAGACGGATCGCAAATCGCCGATACGGATGCGGGAGAAACCATCTCGATCGACAATCTTGGCGGCCCTGTGATTGAAGTGCCCAAAGGATTGGGGCCGAGCAACCCGTCGATCACGTCGACCGTCGATCCCCTCACCGGCGATATGCACACTCTGCTGCGCCATTTGGATCGCGAAGGAGGCAAGAGCTTTTACTATCACTATCTTGGCCAACCCGACGGGACATGGACCAAGACCCAGACCAATTTCGATGGCAACACAGCTTCGCTCGCTGTCGTCGGTGACCGGCTCTATGCCTTTGTCGGAAGAGATAAGGGCCAAATCTATTACGCCGAACGCGCGGACAAATTCCGCAAATGGAAACGCCTTGAGATCGAGATCGAGAAGCGACGCAAGTTTGACCCACGTGGCGGCTTTATCACTTGGGATTTGTCGATGGTGAAGGATGGCAAAGTGTCTATGCTGTGGCACCGCGCCCCAGAGAAAAGCGGCGTATCATCGCCACTCCAGATCTTCGATATCGCGTTCGAGTAGGCGTCTGAACCCCTGCTCAATCGTGTGAGAATTGTTTGGGCAAAAGGTAAGGAAAGCTGGTCGCTGGGTCGATATCGACCTGCATAATCGGTGCCATATATTCTGACCATCGCGTGTTCACCGGATTGTCCGCGAGAAACGCAGCGGTCGCTTCGAAATCATCAGTCTCGAAATAGCCGAACAGCGTCAGGCCGTGCTTGAAGATGTGGTAGTTGCGAATGCCCGATTGCTGCAAAGCCTCGGTCATTTCGGGCCAGATTTCATCATGGCGTTTCTTGTACTCTTCTTCGTATCCGGGGCGGATTCCCAGCACCCATGCATATGACGCCATGCGCAGTCTCCCTCTTTCAATTTCCGCGCCTAGCATGCATAAGCACTCAAGAAAATCCAATTTCATTCATAAGCAATCATTTAGCCAAAAGCCGGAGTTTACCGTGAATCTACACCGCAAGTTTGCCGCAGATCAGCAACGCTATCGCACGATGCGCAATGAGGAGCTGCGCGACAGTTTCGTCGTCGCAGGTTTGATGAGCGAAGGCGAACTGGTGCTAACCCTGTCGGATATTGATCGCGGTATTGTTGGTAGCGCGGTTCCGTTGGCAGAGGCGCTGGAGTTCAGTTCATTTGCGGAACTGGGCGGAGGCGCGTTTACGGCTCGGCGCGAAGTCGGCGTGATCAATATCGGCGCGCACGGCAGCGTGACTGTTGGCGACGATCGCTTTGCGATGGAACGGCTCGACAGCCTGTATATCGGCCGCGGCGAGCATTCTGTGAAGTTTGAAAGCGACGATCCGGCCAATCCCGCTCGCTTCTATTTGGTCAGCTATCCCGCGCACACCGCCTATCCGCACAAGCTGGTGAAACAAGATCAAGCGAACCGCATCGATCTGGGCGAGAAGGCGACCTGCAATGAGCGCACGATTTTTCAGCCGCTGCGCCCGGGTATCGTTGAGAGCTGTCAATTGGTGATGGGCTTTACCTGCATCGCCGAGGGCAGTGTGTGGAACACGTTCCCGCCGCACACACATGATCGCCGCTCAGAATTCTATTTCTATTTCGATCTCGCGGATGATGCGCGTGTGTTCCATTTTATGGGGCGTCCTGACGAACTTAAAGCGCTGCCGCTCTCAAACGAAGAAGCGGCACTCTCGCCATCATGGTCGATGCATTGCGGCGTTGGCAGCGGGGCCTACAGCTTCATTTGGTCGATGGGCGGTGAGAACCAGGAATTCGACGATATGGACCATGTGCCTCAAGCCGCTTTGGCTTGAGGCAGCGTCGGGTCAATTCAGCGCTTTGGGTAATCAGGCGCGTTACTTAGCGTAGCGCGCCTGCTCCACAATCTCAGCATCAAAACGGGCCGCAAAGTCCGCCGCGATCGCCGGATTTTGTGCGGCAACATCATTCGCTTCGCCCGGATCCTTGGACAGATCGTACAGCTCCACCGGTGCGTCTTTCTTCATACGCAGCGCTTTCCATTTACCGATGCGTCCAGCTTGCTGTGTGACGCCGATGACGCCCGAATTGGGGTCGCCCAGCTGGCGCGAGAATGCCCAGTAGAGCATGCGATCAGGCAGGCTGGCGTTATCGCTCATCAGCAATTTGGCGAGTGAGACGCCGTTAGCGCCCATGGCTTCCGCTGCATCTGGCTTACCAGCCAACGCACCCAGCGTAGGCAAAAGGTCAGCGAACATGACAGGCTCTTCCTCGACCCGTCCTGCCTTGATGACGGAGGGCCAAGTGGCGAGGAACGGCATATGAATGCCCCCTTCAGTCAGATCACGCTTGCCCCCGCGATAAGGGCCACCAGCTGCAATTCCGATAGGGTCGCCGCCACCTTCGGAATGGGGGCCGTTGTCTGACGTGATGATGATGAGCGTGTTGTCTTTCAGACCCTGCGCCTCAAGTTTGGCAACCAATTCGCCAACATAAGAATCAAGCGCCGCGATCATGCCCGCTTGAACCGCATTGGGCTCATCGATTGCGAGCGGATAGTAATCCGGGAACTGGCCCGGAGGGGTTGGTCCGGCCAGACCATTATACGGTGTCTCGGGAAATTTGCCGCGATAAGGGGCAACGAATTCTTCTGGCGCGGCCATTTCGGAATGCGGCGAGGTGTAGCTCACGAAGGCGAAGAACGGCTTGCTGCCATCCTGCGTGCCCAGAAATTCTAGCGCGTCATCGGTGAAGATGCGCTGGGCATAGCCTTTGCGTGCGCCAGCCCGGTTGTCAGGAACCGGGACCATCTTGTTATTCTCAAACAGGAACATCGGAAACTGGCGGTGTGCCTGAATATTGTGGAGCAGGCCTTTCCATTGCTGAAAACCCATTGCCATCGGGTCCGTCTCGCCAAAGGTCGTGCCAATGCCGAACTTGCCGAACAGCGCAGTGGTGTAGCCCGCGTCGCGGAGCATATGCGCCATGGTGCGGTCGCCCTTGTTCAGGGAGACTGTGTTGGCTGTGCTGCT
>CAKZSF010000349.1 GCA_937920575.1 uncultured Sphingomonadaceae bacterium
TTCGCGCGCGACCACAAGGTCCAACAGTTTTTCGACATGATCGGTATTTGCCACCTCGTGCTGCCTGAAAAGGGACTGATGCGGCCCGGCGAATTCGTCGCAGGGGGAGACAGCCATTCGCCCACGGGCGGTGCATTTGGCGCCTATGTGGCTGGCTATGGCGCGACTGACATGGTGGGCATTGTGGCCACAGGTAAGACCTGGATACGGGTTCCCGAATCCATCCGTGTCGAGCTGGACGGAGAATTGCCGCGCGGCGTCGTGGCCAAAGATGTAATGCTTATGCTTTGCCGGGAAATCGGATTGGATAACGCCTTTCGCGCGTTTGAATTCGGCGGCAGCGCAGTCAAAGCGATGACGATGCAAGAACGCATGGTCCTGAGCAATATGACCGCCGAATTGGGCGGTGAAGCCGGGTTGATCGCACCTGATGACACCACGTTCCAGTTTTTGCAGGAGCGCGGCAAACCGGTGGATGACGAAGCCGCAAGCCGCGCTTTTGTCCCGGATGCCGATGCCCAATATCTGGAACGCCACAGCTTCGATATGGCCGCGATGGAGCCGCAAGTCGCGGCGCCCCACTCACCCGACAACACACGCAATGCCGATCAATTCGGCTCTGTGCGATTGGATCAGGCCTATGTTGGCGCCTGTGTTGGCGCCAAATTGTCGGACCTGCATATGGTGGCAAAGGTTCTTAAAGGCAGGACGGTCGCGGATCATGTTCGCATGCTGATTGCTCCTGCATCTCAGGAAGTCATGGGCAAGGCCAGCGCTGACGGCACGATCCAGACACTGGTTGATGCTGGCGCCAAGATCATGCCCACAGGGTGCGGGGCCTGCGCAGGTATGGGAGCAGGCATCTTGTCAGACGGAGACGTCTGCATTTCCAGCACGAACCGCAATTTTCAAGGTCGCATGGGGCACAGTGGAGCCAGCGTATATCTGGGATCACCCTACACCACCGCGGCTTCGGCCGTGGCCGGCCACATTGCTGACCCGCGCCCTATGATGGAGAAGGCCTGATGGCAAAAGCATGGGTCTTTGGCGAGGGTATAAGCACTGACCTGCTGGCCCCGGGAAACAAGCTAAAGCTGAGTCCAGAGGAGCTGTCGCGCCATTGCCTGACCGCGATCAGGCCCGATTTCCCGGCCTTGGTTGCTCCGGGTGACATTATCTTTGCAGGCAGAAATTTTGGTCAGGGATCATCGCGCGAACAGGCCGCCGTTTCGCTCAAACTGCTGGGTGTGAGCGCAATCTTCGCGCAATCCTTTGCAAGAATTTTCTATCGCAACGCTCTCAATCTCGGGCTGCCCGTGTTCGATTTTCCCCATGTGAATGAAATCTCTGAAGGCGATCAGGTCGAGATTGATCTTGAGGGAGGACGATTGTCGAATTCGAGCTCTCAAAAATCATACACTATCGAACCCCTACCGCCTGAATTGATGGAGATCGTCAATGCAGGCGGGCTGATCAACTTTCTGGAAAACCAATTTCGCGGAGCAGCATAAACAGATGTGATCGATGTGTTTCGCATCAAGACGATTGATGACACCTGATCATAGACAAGGTACGAGAATATAAGACAATTGCCGCACGGGTTTGCAGATGGCCATCATTTGCAGGTAAGTTGTCCGCGTTGGAAATGAGGGAAATATGCCAGTCGAAAAAACCGACAGCCGCTATATTCGATCTCTGGGGCGCGGTCTTGAGATGCTCCAGATCGTAAGCCAGCATGGCCCGATCACGCTCAGCGAAGCCGCTGACATTTCTGGCCTGCCTTATCCGACAGTCGCGCGGATGCTAACAACGCTGCATATCGAAAAATACATTGATCGGCAGGAAAGGACCAAGCGCTACAGCGTCACGGCACTGGTTCGCTCTCTCGCTCATGGGTTTCAAGACGACAACAAGCTTGTTGAGGTTGCGCGCCCGCACCTGGTGGCATTGACGCAAGAGAACCATTGGCCTGCTTTGATCGCAACACCGCTGGCCGATCAAATGGTGATGCGCGATTCAACGCACACGCTCACTTCGCGGACGCTGCATCACTATTACCCCGGCTTTACCGTGCCGATGATCGATTCCGCCGTTGGTCAGGCATGGCTGGCCTTTTGTTCTGCTGAAGAGCGCCAACAGCGGCTCGAAGAAATCGAAGCTCAGGCCGGCGATGACATGGACCATCTGATCGAGATCGCGAAAAAGGATGAGAAATTCGCCGAGATTCGGGAGGCCGGATACGCTGTTCGGGAGCGCAACACATTCAGTGCGCCGGCAGGCAAAAACTCAGTGATCGCGGCCCCGATATTTCGCGGCGATACGCCCATCGGCGCGCTTGCATTGGTCTATTTTGCCTCGACTCACAATTTGCAGGAAGCGGTCGATCTCTATGCCGACGTAGTCATGGAAAAGGCCAAAATGATCGGCAATGAAATCACGGTCGAATAGAAGCGCAATTCGCTGAGCTAATAATCGAGATACGATAGCTGCTATCGGCTGCAGTGGCTCGCCATCCGGCTGCCCTGTTAGCGTTTACGTGATGTCGCTCAATCATGAGCCTGATCAATCATGCGCCAGTTAAATCACGGACCAGTTAAATCACGAGAAAGAGCATCACGATGCCTCGCATTCCAACCGTTTCCTATGAAGACCTCAGCCAGAATCAACAGCGCGTTTACGACGCTATCAAATCCGGCCCACGCGGCGTGGTGCAAGGCCCGCTGAAAGTATGGCTTGAGAGCCCCGAACTGGCGGACAAATCTCAAGCTTTGGGCGCATTTTGCCGGTACGATACGACCTTGCCGCCGCGCCTGTCAGAGCTCGCGATCATCATAACTGGCGCACATTGGAAGGCCGGCTTTGAGTGGCATGTCCATGCCCCGATCGCTCTGCAAGCGGGAGTTGAACCAGCGGCGGTAGAAGCGATCCGTGAAGGGCG
>CAKZSF010000350.1 GCA_937920575.1 uncultured Sphingomonadaceae bacterium
CCCGCTTCAACCTGCGGCACTTCCATTTCGGCGTTGGTTGCTCCGCCGCCAACGGCGTCACAACCGGCCAGCGCGAGCGCGGCGGTGGCCGCGACCAGAATACGTTTCATGAATTTCTCATCCCGTCGAGTTTTGTGATGCCTATCCTCTCGCACTGCGAGCGCGTGAGTGCAAGAGGCGAGCTTGCGTCCCACTGCATTGGCGGGCAGGGATTGCAGCATGACTGGTGACTGGCAATCGGCTCTGGATCGCGCTCGCGCAGAGGCACCGTTTCTGGCGCGCGGGCTGGACGTTCTGCCCGATCTGGAGGCGTTGCTGGCTAGCGGTGATGGCGAAGCGGCGATGCGATATGCGCTCGCAATCGGGACAGATGACAATGATGTTCGCGTTGCCTTGCGCAAGGAACGCATGGCACTCGCGGTCACGTTGGCAATTGGCGATTTGGCCGGGGCGTTTCCGCTTGATCGTGTTGTGGGAGAACTGACCAACTTTGCCGACCGATCGCTGGATGCTGCAATTAGCGACGCCATCCGGCACCGCGCGGGCGATGTGGAACCAGCAGGCTTCACCGCGCTGGCTCTCGGCAAGCAAGGCGCGGGCGAGCTCAACTACTCGTCCGACATTGATCCCATTTTGCTGTTCGACCCCGAAACGCTCCCTCGCCGCGAACGTGATGAACCGGGCGAAGCCGCGCAACGCGTGGCGCGCAGATTGGTTGAAACACTCAGCCAGATGACCGCCGATGGCTATGTCTTCCGCGTCGATTTGCGGTTGCGGCCAGCCAGCGAAGTTAGCCCGCTTGCGATCAGCTTTGATGCGGCGCTCAGCCATTATGAAAGCTCTGCATTGGCGTGGGAGCGTGCGGCCTTCATTCGCGCAAGAGCGTGTGCCGGTGACATCGCAGCGGGCGAGGATTTTCTCCATGCGATCCGCCCTTTCGTTTGGCGGCGCAGTCTCGATTTCAACGCGATTGACGATATTCGCCGTCTGACTGCCCGTATCCGCGACGCGCATTCGGGGCCAACCGAAGTGGGCCCCGGGTTTGACCTGAAGAAGGGGCGTGGCGGCATCCGCGAAGTGGAATTCTTCGCGCAAACCCATCAGCTGATCCATGGCGGGCGCAAAGAAGCGCTGCGTGTGCGCGGAACGCGGGAGGCGCTGGATGCGCTGGCGGCGGAAAATCTGATCAGCGCTGACACGGCTCGCGAATTGGGCGAAGCCTATGATCAATTGCGCGTGTTCGAGCACCGCCTGCAAATGGTCAGCGACCAGCAAACCCACAGTCTGCCGACAGACCCAGTGGCGATTGATGGCGTCGCACGGTTGCATGGCTTGGCCGATGGCGTTGCGCTGGTCGAACAGATAACCGCGATTTGCAACAGGGTAGCGCACCACTTTGACGGCTTGCTGGAAGAGCCCGACCGTGCGCATGCGGTTGGCGATTCAGGCACCAAGCCGGTTTCGGAACAGCTCACAGCTTTGGGCTATCCGGATGCAGACAAGCTGGCCAAACGGATCGAGCGCTGGAGCTGTGGCAATATTCGCGCGCTACGCTCCAACGCCGCACAGTCCGCGTTCTCCGCCCTGCTGCCGGCCTTGCTCGAAACGCTGGCCAAGGCCCCAAACCCTATGCGCGCTTTCACCCGGTTCGAAGATTTGCTTGTCAGCTTGCCCAGCGCAGTGAATCTTTTCCGCCTGCTAGAGGCGCGTCCGGGTTTGCTTGATCGTCTGGTGCGTATCCTGACCCTTGCCCCGCCCTTGGCAGATGAGCTGGCACGGCGTCCCGAATTGCTCGACCATCTGATTGACCAGAGCGCCAATGATTTACCGGGAGACGTGGCAGCCCTCGCCGCGCGGATGCAGCACACGGAAGCCGGCGATGATTTTGAAAAACGGCTCGATCGGATCAGGCGAATTGTCGGCGAGCTGCGTTTCACATTGGGCACCCAATTGCTCGAAGGGAGCAACGACCCCACCGATATCGCGCGCGGTCTAGCGCGTGTTGCCGAAGCCGCGTTGCAAGCCTCGACTGAGGCCGCAACGCAAGAATTTGCCACCCAGCATGGCACAGTCGAGGGCGGTGATATGCTTGTCATGGGCCTCGGGCGGCTCGGCGGCGGCGTGCTCAGCCACGCGTCCGACCTCGACATCGTTTACCTGTTTGATGCACCGCTGGATGCCGAATCCGACGGGGAACGCCCTTTGTCCGCGACGATGTACTACAACCGCCTGGCCCAACGTGTGTCCGCCGCGCTGAGTGTGCCCACGGCAGAAGGTGCGCTGTATGAAGTCGACACCCGGCTGCGCCCGCAAGGCAATCAAGGGCCGATTGCTGTTGGACTGGAGGCGTTCGCCAAATATCAGCGTCAGAGCGCGTGGACGTGGGAGCATATGGCGCTTACTCGCGCACGGCCGGTGTTTGGCAAACAGTCATCGCGTGGCAAAGTCCAAGCGATCATCGATCAGGTTCTGACGGCTGACCGCGATGCTGAAAAATTGCGTGCTGACGTGTTAAAAATGCGCAACGACATGGCCGTGCACAAATCCCCAAAAGGCCCGCTGGATGCCAAATTGCTGCGCGGCGGATTGGTTGATTGCGAGTTCTTGGTGCATCACGCGCAATTGCAGCACCGCACCGGCTTCCATCCCGACTTGCACCATGCCATCGCATCTCTGACCAAGTTAGGCCTGCTGCCTGAAACCATTGCTCCCGCTCATGCATTTATGACCCGTATGTTGGTTGCAACGCGGCTGCTCGCGCCCGATGGGGACATACCCCCGCCCACTGCGCAAAGCGCCCTTGCAAAGGCATGCCAATGCGACGATTTCGCCGCCTTGTTGGAACTGTTTACCGAATCGCGCTCTGCCATTGCCTCAGCATGGGTGGAGCGGTTTGAAGAAACTTTGGAGATTGAAGAATGAGCGACGCACTGACTGAAGGGCAAGCCCTGCCTGATATTGCAATGGAAACGCCTGATGGCGGTACAATCAGCCCAGCCGATTTTGCTGGCAAGCCAGCGGTTCTGTTCTTCTATCCCAAAGACAACACGCCCGGCTGCACAACCGAGGCGAAGGATTTCACGGCGCTGAAGCCCGAATTCGACAAGCTCGGTGTGGCGTTGCTGGGCATCAGCAAATGTTCGGCCAAGAAGCACCAGAACTTCATCGCCAAGCATGATCTGACCACACCGCTTGCAACCGATGCAGAGGATAGCGGCCTGTCCGACGCGATTGGCGTATGGGCCGAAAAGAAGATGTACGGTAAAACCTATAT
Source organism: uncultured Sphingomonadaceae bacterium (assembly GCA_937920575.1). GTDB lineage: Bacteria > Pseudomonadota > Alphaproteobacteria > Sphingomonadales > Sphingomonadaceae > CAKZSF01. The sequence goes on from CAKZSF010000350.1 coordinate 3,275, forward strand.
GGGCATGGTCCGCACCACGGTCTTGCTCGACAAGGACGGCAAAGTCGCGCGCGTTTGGCCCAAGGTGAAAGTCAAAGGGCATGCAGAGGAAGTGCTGGAAGCAGCCAAATCGCTGTAACGCGGCAAAGCCCAAAGTGACTGCCATCGAACAACACACCACTATCGCACAGGCGATCCGCGCCGCTTTGCTCACGGCCGACCCAACAGCAAAGGTGTTTGCGACGCGCAGACTGGTGCGCGGTTGGCGAAGCGGTTTGCTGAGGGCGACATTCGACGTAGCCATGCCCGATCAACCAGCTTGGCCCGACAGGCCTGAATTGCTGCCGCCCGGCAAAATGCCCAAACGCGGCAAAGGCGGGTCTGAGCGCAAGCGTATCGCGCTGTGGCACTCCCTTGCGCATATCGAATTTGTCGCGATTGATCTTGCGCTCGACATGGCGGGTCGCTTTGGCGAGGCAATGGGAGCAGAATTCGTCAGCGACTTCCTGTCAGTCGCGGCGGATGAGGCAATGCATTTCGCCCTTCTTGCCCGCAAACTGGAATCGCTCGGCTCGTTCTATGGTGCTTTGCCAGCCCATGCTGGTCTTTGGGAAGCTGCAGAAGAGACCGCGCATGATGTGTCGGCGCGGCTGGCGATTGTGCCAATGGTGTTGGAAGCGCGCGGCCTTGATGTAACTCCAGCCACTTTGGAACGGGTACGGGCCCAAGGCGATGAAAATGGTGCGAAAATCCTGAGTCGCATCCTTGACGACGAAATTCGCCATGTCGCGTTCGGCGCCAAATATTTTGTAAAAATCTGTGAAAATCGTGCGATTCAGCCCGAAAAAGCGTGGAAATCTGCGGTTCAGGAGCATTTTCGTGGGGGGCTGAAGCCTCCATTCAACGACTCAGCGCGTTTGGCTGCCGGACTGCCGCGCAGCTTTTACACTTAAGCTTGCCCCTTAAGAAATTCGCGGCATACCTATCGTTAACGCGACGACGCTGACAATTTTTGGCCACTCGCAACCGATAAAAACTGTCGCAAAGGCAGCCCGGTCAAAAAGGCCGTTAAAAAAGGAAAAAGAGCACGTGGTCGCAAAATTGCTCAGGTCTGCAAAACGCCACCTTCCGGTGGTCCTCGCCGCAGTCGCAGCGCTGGGCATCGCCCAGCCAGCAGCAGCAGGCTCGGCAGGTTCTGCTGATGTGATCACGCCCGTTGAAACATCCGGCAACACCTATGTTTCTCCTCTCGGCACAGGCGACAGCGAATTTCGTCGTATCTTTGCCGACTGGGAAAAGAAGGAACGCGTGCGGGGTACAAATCCGGTAGAAGCCGCTACCGTTGCGATCCCTTCCATTCACCCGCTGCGCACGGGCCGTGTTTCCAGCGGATATGGCGTACGCCGCCATCCGGTTCTGGGCGGTCGTCGCAAGCATAATGGTGTCGATCTGGCCGCGCCGACTGGCACACCAGTCTATGCAACCGCCGACGGTCTAGTGTCTCGCGCCAACTGGTTCTCCAGCTATGGCAAATACATCTCCATCGAGCATGGTGGTCAGATCCAGACACGCTTTGCGCATCTTTCGCGCATTGCCGTAAGAAATGGGCAGAGCGTCAAGAAAGGCGATCTGATTGGTTTTGTTGGTTCGACAGGTCGTTCAACCGGCCCGCACTTGCACTACGAAGTCCGGGTATCGGGCCGTCCGGTCAACCCGCTCCAATATATGACCGAGCCTGATCCCCGCCAAGCGGTTCTGGCTGCTGCAGAATAAGGCGTTGAGCGGGGAACTACCGCTCATCTTCACCGACACCACGTAAAGTATGTCTTCGCTGGCAAAAATGCCGCTTGCCTAGTGTGCGTTGCCGCGACACTCTGTTTCTTGAGAGATGAGGAACAGAGCCATGGCCACCGCAACACCCAATATCGCATCGTCCGAGATCGCCCGCACGGTGATTGACCCGAACGCCTATGCCGAGTGGGACGGCCTGCTCGACACATTTGACTGGCTGCGCGAAAACCAAC
>CAKZSF010000351.1 GCA_937920575.1 uncultured Sphingomonadaceae bacterium
TCCCGAATGGTTTCGCGACAACCGCGAAGATCTGCTGGCGGGCAAGAAGCAAGTCGCGATGTTTTGCACGGGCGGCATTCGCTGCGAGAAATCGACCAGTTTCCTAAAGTCCGAAGGGGTCGACAATGTCTTCCACCTGAAGGGCGGCATTCTGAAATACCTCGAAAACGTCCCGCGCGATGAAAGCCTGTGGGACGGCGAATGTTTTGTGTTCGACGAACGCGTTACCGTGAAGCACGGGTTGGAGCCGGGGCAATACGACATGTGCCGCGCTTGCCGCCGCCCGATCACCGATGAAGACAAGGCCTCGCCCGATTTCGAGCTGGGCGTCAGCTGCCCCTATTGCATTGACGAGAAGAGCGAAGAACAACGCGCCCGCTATGCCGAGCGGCAAAAACAGGCGGAACTCGCCGCCGCACGGGGCGAAACGCATTTTGCCAGCAAGTCCGCATGGGGTAAGAGCAACGCGAAATGAACGCCCCCACTAACCTCCCCACACTCTACAGCTTTCGCCGCTGTCCCTATGCGATGCGTGCGCGGATGGCGCTTTGGATCGCGGGGATCACCTGCGATCTGCGCGAGGTGAAGCTGGCGAATAAGCCGGAGGCGATGCTGCAAGTCTCACCCAAGGGGACCGTGCCCGTGATCGTCCAGCAGGATGGAACCGTGCTGGAAGAAAGCCTCGAGGTGATGCGCTGGGCGCTGTCTCAAAACGATCCGGAAGACTGGCTTTCAGGCGACAATGCCGATTTAATCGGACGCAATGATGGGCCGTTCAAGCATGCGCTTGACCGCTACAAATACCCGACACGCTATCCCGATGAAGCGAATGGTGATGAGGACACGTTCCGCTATGACCACCGCACCAAGGGGCTGCTCATTCTGCAGCAACTGGATCAACGGCTGGGCGATCAGAAACACCTTTGCGGCGACACGCGCACGCTGGCCGATATCGCAATCTTCCCCTTCATCCGCCAGTTTGCAAACACGGACCGCGATTGGTTCGACGAACAAGGCATCCCGCATCTGCAGGAATGGCTGGATCGGCACCTTGCCTCTGATCTCTTCGCCGCGATCATGCCCAAATACGCCGTGTGGCAAGAGGGCGATGAACCGGTGGTCTTCGGCCAAGCGGCTGCCTAAGTACGTTCGGCAATCGCCTTGCCAGCTGCCTGAGCGCTCGCCCAGGCCCATTGGAAATTGTACCCACCCAGCCAGCCGGTCACATCCACCGCCTCGCCAATCGCATAGAGGCCGGGCTGCTTCTCCGCCTCCATCGTTTTGGATGAAAGCTCGGCTGTGCTGATCCCGCCAATGGTCACTTCGGCCTTGGCAAAACCTTCGCTGCCACTCGGCATGAATTCCCAGCGGCGCAAGCGTTCCTCTGCCGCGCGCAAGGCCTTGTCCGAATGGTGGTTGAGGATATCTTCCAACCCCAGCAGCTCGACCAACCGCTGAGCCAATCTGTCGGCGAATTGGTCACTCAGCAATTTGCGCAATGTCGCGTTGGGATGCGCACGCTTCGCCTCCAGCAGCCAGCCCTGCGGATGATCGGGTAGGAAATTGACCGCAATCGGTTCACCCTTGCGCCAATAGGAGCTAATCTGAAGGATCGCGGGGCCAGACAGACCGCGATGGGTGAACAAGGCCGCCTCGCGAAACTTTGTCTGCCCCTTTTTCCCTTGGCCATGATGCGTCACCACATCGGCTGACACACCGGACAGCTCTTGGAACAACGCGTCCTCTCCAGCCAGCGTCAGCGGCACCAAAGCAGGCCGAGGTTCAACCACTTTCAACCCGAATTGCCGCGCCAGATGGTAAGCGAAATCGCTCGCGCCCATTTTGGGAATGCTCGGGCCACCAGTGGCGATCACCAACGCCGAAGCGGTTGCGACTTTGCTCGACGCGATCACCGTGTATTCGCCATCGGCGTAATTGACCGAGGTCACCGCCGCGTCGCAGCGCAGCTCCACTGCACCCTTCTCGCATTCCGCAATCAGCAGATCGACAATCTGTTGCGCCGGGCCGTTGCAGAACAACTGTCCAAGTGTTTTCTCGTGATAGGCGATGCCATAAGCCTCGACCAAATTGATGAATTCACGGGGAGAATAGCGCCGCAGAGCAGACTTTGCGAAATGCGGGTTTTGCGACAAGAACCGGTCAGGTGCCGTGTTCACATTGGTGAAGTTGCAGCGCCCACCGCCCGAGATCAGGATCTTCTTGCCCGGCCGGTTCGCAGCTTCCAGCAGCAGCACACGCTTGCCCGCTTGTCCTGCTACGGCAGCGGCCATCATACCGGCCGCGCCCGCGCCCAGAATTATTGCATCATACGTTTCACTCATGCTGCGCGCCCTAGCCTGCGCAGATGGCCAGTGTCTCGCGGAAAGTGTCGATCAGCCAATGTGTCGCCGGGCCCGGCCGTGTGTCGCGTCGCCACAGCGCGCTGAGATGGTAATCCGTGCCGGGCCGTTCGGGCAGATCAAGTTCCACCAGCGCGCCTCGCTTCAAATCGCCCGTCACCATCGGGCGCGGCATGTTGCCCCAGCCGATCCCCTCCTTCAGCAACGCATGTTTTGCGCCGAGATCACCCAAGCGCCAGCTGAGTGGGCTGAGCACAGAAAACTCGCGCCCCTCAGTAAGGCTGGACCGGTCGGTTAGGATCAGCTGCAGATGCTCGCGACTGGCACCGGGTGTGACCGTTCCCTTAGCGAGCGGATGGTCTGGCGCGGCGACGGGCACCAGCTCGACTTCACCAATCATTTGCCGTTCCAGTTCGGCATGATCACCGATCACCGGACCGCCGATGGCCAATTGCGCCTGCCCATCGAGCAGGCATGCCGCCACCGCGCCCAGCCCCTCGATCTGTAATTCCAGCGCGACGGTAGGAAACATAGCCCGGAACTGGCGCAGCACTTGTGCGGTGGCTTCGCCGGGCACCATCACATCGACGACCAGCCCGACTTCACTTTCCAAGCCGGCATGCAAGCTGCGCGTCTTGGCAAGCAACGCATCGGATCGATCAGCCACAGCGCGTGCTTCGGGCAGCAACCCTCTCCCCGCCTCGGTCAACACGGGTTTGCGTGAGCCTTCGCGCTCGAACAGCGTGACACCCAGCTGCGCCTCCATCTGCGCAATGCCATAGCTGATT
>CAKZSF010000352.1 GCA_937920575.1 uncultured Sphingomonadaceae bacterium
GCCAGTATAACACCACGATCCGCACCTTCCCCGATACGATCGGTGCGAACATCATTCACGGTGCAGAGCCGATGGCATCTTACTCCGCGACAACCGAAGGCGCCGAGGAAGCTCCCACGCTCGACATGACGTCGAACTAAGGTCCGTGATCCGTACGCTTCTATTGATCGGCGGCACGCTAGCGTTGGCTGGCTGTGTCGCCGACGCGGAAGAAGCGAAACTATGGCCTGACTTGGAGCTGACCGGGCGAGTGATGGATGCTGCTGAAATCTTCAAACCAAATTTCGAAGAGGCACTAACAAGCAAATTGGCCAAACTTGAGAAAGACACGAAAGTTCAATTGGTCGTTGCAACCACCCCCGACCTCGAAGGCCACGAAATTGAGTTCTACTCCTTAGAGCTCGCCAACAGCTGGGGCATTGGCAGCGAAGAACGCGATGATGGTTTGATACTCTTGGTGGCACCCAATGAGCGGAAAGTGCGCATTGAGGTTGGGCGTGGGCTTGAGGCCTCTGTCAAAGACGAGGAAGCTAAAGAAATCATTCGCGACACCATCATCCCAGAATTCGAAAATGGCGACTATGAAGCAGGCGTTGAGGCAGGAGTGGAAAAACTGATCCTTGAGGTAACACCCCACGAGATGAAGGAAGCTGCGTGACCCGATTTGCCACATTCTTTGCTGCACTTCTCGCGCTGATCGCAACGCCCCTATCGGCTCAGGACTTTCCTGCGCTGACCGGGCGCGTTGTCGATACGGCGGATATTATTCCGCCCGATGTTGAGGCGCAGCTGACCTCAAAGCTTGAAGGGTTGGAAACCCAGTCGCAGCGCCAAATGGTGGTCGCGACGGTGCCTGACCTGCAAGGCTATGACATTTCCGACTACGGCTATCAGCTGGGCCGGGCCTGGGGCATTGGCGATACAGAGCGCAATGACGGGATCATCCTGTTGGTCGCTCCCAATGATCGCAAGGTGCGGATTGAGGTCGGCTATGGTCTGGAAGGCTATATGACCGACGCGCTGTCGTCGCTAATCATTCAAAACCAAATCATCCCGCAATTCAAGGCAGGCAACATGCCTGCCGGGATTGTCGCTGGGACGGATTCAATCATCAGCCAACTGCAATTGCCGCCAGAGGAAGCCGCACGTATCGCGCAAGAGGCGGGCGAGCGCAGAGAAGGCGGCGGCTTTCCTGTGGGCGCTCTGATCTGGTTTGGCTTCATCTTCTTTTTCTTCATCCTGCCCATGCTCCGCGGCGGCAAACGCCGCAGGCATCGCAGCGCGGCCGGCAATATCATCTTGTGGGAAGTCGGGTCGGCCATTGCCCGTGGCGCGATGAGCGGCGGCGGCGGTGGTGGCGGCGGCTGGAGCGGCGGCGGAGGCTTCTCTGGCGGCGGCGGATCGTTCGGGGGCGGCGGCGCCTCAGGAGGTTGGTAGAGCATGAGCTATTTGAACGAAGCACAGCACAAGATTGTCTCTGACGCAGTCGAAGAAGCGGAAATGACTACGTCGGGCGAAATCGTGACTGTGCTGGCAGACCGGTCGGATGGATATTCCGATGTCGTGCTGGTCTGGGCAGCGGTCGCAGCGTTTACCGCGATGACCGTTTTTGCGGTTTGGCCGGAGTTTTTCACCGCGAAGATTGATTGGTTGACCGGTGGCGGTTGGGATAGCGAATGGACACAGGGCGAGATTCTGACGCTCGTGATCGGATTCGGTGTGCTCAAATTTCTGGGCGTTTGGCTGTTCCTCAGCTGGGACAAGGTGCGTTTTCTTATCATCCCTGCCCCGGTCAAAACCGCGCGTGTGCATGAACGCGCGATCAAGCATTTTAAGGTTGGGGCGGATGGTCGCACCGGCGGCAAGACCGGTATTCTGATCTATCTGTCAATGCGTGAACACCGCGCCGAAATCGTCGCAGACGAACCCATTGCCGAGAAAGTCTCTGCCGATGTGTGGGGCAATGCGATGGCCGACATGCTGGTGGAGATCAAACAAGGCAAGATCGCCGAAGGTATGGCCGCCGGCGTGCACGATGTGGGTGTTGTCTTGTCCGAACACTTCCCGCGTTTGGATGATGACGAAAATGAACTGCCCGACCGTCTGATCGAAGTGTGATGCCCGAGAAATCGAACACGCCCGACGCCAACGCGCCGGAGGAGATCCGCTGGCAGGGCCGCTTCATCACCGCCAAACAACGCGGCCGGTGGGAATATGTCTCGCGCTCCCGCGGGATCAAGGCAGCGGTCATTCTGGCGGTCGAGGATGGCCATGTGTTGCTGGTCGAACAGTATCGCGTGCCGATGGAACGCAACGCGATTGAATTGCCCGCGGGCCTGATCGGCGACGATGAAGGGCACGAAGGCGAGGATCCGCTCGCCGCAGCCGGCCGCGAGTTGGAGGAAGAAACTGGCTACCGTGCAGCAACCCTAGAAGATTGCGGCGAGTATTACTCCTCCCCCGGCATGGTCTCCGAAAGCTTCACTCTGGTGCGCGCATCCGGCCTGACCAAAGTTGGCGAAGGTGGCGGAACCGAGAGCGAAGACATCACGGTTCACCGCGTCGCGATTGCCCAGCTTGAAGAATTTCTCGACACCAAACGCAAAGAGGGTTGCGGGATCGACGTGCGCCTGCTGTTGCTGCTGGGAAGCAAATGGACGGGAGAGAAAGCATGACAGGTCGCTGCGAAGGAAAATTGGCGCTGGTAACCGGGGCCGCACAAGGTCTGGGCCGCGCGCATGCGACACGGCTGGCCGAAGAAGGCGCCCGCGTTCTTTGCACCGACATCAATCAACAAGGCGCAGAGGACACTGCCGCCCGCATCAATTCAGAATTGGGCGCGGGCCATGCGCACGGCATCAAACACGACGTGACTGACCCGCAAGCATGGGAAGCTGCCGTCGATGCCGCGCGTGAGCAAATCGGCGGACTGAACGTGCTGGTCAACAACGCAGGCATTGGCGTGCCGGGCAATATCGAGGCATGCGATTTCGACGATTGGAAGCGCTGCTTTTCAATCAATGTCGATTCAATCTTCCACGGCTGTCAGAAAGCGCTCCCGCTGATGCGCGAGCACGCGCCCGGATCGATTATCAACATCTCGAGCATCGCTGGCCTGATCGCGAGCGACACCATGCCCGCTTACAACGCGTCGAAAGCGTCGGTGTGGATGCTGAGCAAGTCAATCGCGCTGCATTGCGCAAAGAAGAACATGCAGATCCGCTGCAACTCGATCCACCCGACTTTTGTCGATACGCCTATCCTGGATGGCACCGCCAAGGGGGCGGGCCTCGATAAAGACGTGTTGATGGACAAGCTGGCGCGGCAAATCCCGCTCAAATTCGTGGGCGAACCCAACGATATTGCCAATGCGGTTGTCTATCTCGCGAGCGATGAAAGCCGCTTCATGACCGGTGCCGAGCTCAAGCTCGATGGCGGTATCTCGGCGATGTAA
>CAKZSF010000353.1 GCA_937920575.1 uncultured Sphingomonadaceae bacterium
GCATTGGTGTGGGTGTTCGATTTTTCAGATAGCCAGAACGAGTTGGCTGACCTGCGCGAAACAGCGGCGAACGCCCAGCGCGATTTTTCGGCGCTGGTGGGCCTGATTGAATCTGCGCCACTACCGATGTGGTTTCGCCAGCCTGACGGGCAGCTGCAGCTGGTCAACTCGGCCTATGTCGACGCGGTCGGCGCGCCCAATGCAGAGGCTGTCATCGACGGACAGATCGAGTTGGTCGAGGATGTGGAAGGGTTCCCAGCGCGGCAAGTCGCGATGCAAGCCAAGACCGAAGGCAGCACAATCGAACGCCTGACAACCGCGACGATCGGCGGGCAACGCCGCAGCTTGCGCGTCACCGATATGCCGCTCGGCAAGGAAGGGGTGGCCGGTTATGCGTTTGATATTGAGGATTTGGAGGAGCAATCGCGCGCCTTCAGGGCTTTCCGCGATGCACAGCGATCCATGCTGGACCAACTGTCCGTCGGGGTGGCGCAGTTTGATGCCGCGCAGCAGCTGATTTTCGCCAATGACCCGTTTGGTCGCATCTTTGCACTCGATCGGGATTTCTTGCGACAGGGTCCCGGATTTACACGGATGATCGACCAAGCCCGCGACAATGGCCGGATGCCAGAGGCGCGCGATTTCCCTGCTTGGCGCAAGAGTTTGACAGACTGGTTCGCTGCCGGTTCGGCGCAGGAAGACCAATGGACGCTCGCTGGCGGGACACATTTGCGCGTCGTTGCTCAGCCAATGCCTGACGGCGGGTTGGTGATGATTGCAGAAGACCGTACTGAGCAATTGGCACTGTCTGCGGTTCGCGACACATTGCTGCGCACACGCACGGCCACTTTTGACAGCCTGTTTGAAGCGCTTGCGGCATTCTCGCCCGATGGGAAGCTCCAAATCTGGAACCGGCGCTTTGCTGAGCTTTGGCAGTTGGATGAGGAACTCCTTCTCAAACATCCCAAGGCGCAAGAGGTGGTCAGGCAGATTGCGACTCATCTCACGCGTCCGGAAGAAGCCAAACGATTGGGCGAAGTCGTTCGCGCTGCCGCGCTTGATCGCAAGCAAACCGGCGGAAAGCTGCGTCTGAAAGACGGGCGGATTTTTGAATTTGCTGGGGTGCCTCTGCCAGACGGCAATGCTTTGCTGACATTGCTTGATGTAACTGACAGTCAGAATGCCGAGATCGCTCTGCGTGATCGGAACAAGGCGTTGGAAGAGGCCGACGGCGTCAAAACCCGCTTCCTTGCCAACATGTCTTATGAATTCCGCACGCCGCTGACCACGATCAATGGCTTTGCAGAGCTGTTGCAAGCCGGTGTCGCCGGCGAATTGTCGGAGCAAGGACAGGAATATGTCTCTGCAATCATCACTTCGGCAGACCGACTAAGCGAGCAGATAGAGACGGTGTTGGACCTGTCCCAAAGCGAAGCTGGACTGTTGCCGGTTGAGCGCGAACGGTTCGAGCTGTTTGGCTTTGTCACTGAAGTGACTCGCAGCCGAGAAGCGGCGATTCAGGATGTTGGCTTGTCGGTTGAATTGCGCGGCAACCGCAGCAGCGGAAGCATAGAGGCAGATCGCGCGCGCTTGTCTCGTGCGGTTGGCCACGTGCTCGACAACGCAATTGCCGCTACGCCTAAGGGTGGAAAAATTTTAGTCGTGGTCGACAGGTCCAAGGCCGGCGCAAACATCATCGTGTCCGACAACGGGCGTGGGATGACAAAGGACGAACTGGCCAAGGCGCTGAAGGGTATGGAACGCGCGAGCCGCGCCTCACCGGGCGCCGCTCAGCGTCAAGGATTGGGCCTGCCACTCGCCAAGCAGTTGATCGAAGCGCATAATGGATCGCTCGATATTGTGTCCGAGAAAGGCGCTGGCACGACGGTGACAATCACGCTGCCATGACCCGAACGCAGGCGAAACAGGCGCTCCCAGACCTCGAGGCGATGGAATCCTTTGGGCGGACAATCGCGGCAAAATTGATGCCGGGCGATGTGGTTTCATTGGAAGGTAATCTGGGTGCTGGCAAAACGACACTCGCGCGCTCGATCATCAAGGGCTGCGGATACGAGGCAGAAGTGCCATCGCCCACTTTCACGATTATCGAATGCTATGATCCCCCCGCAACACGCCTGCCGCTGGTGCATGCTGACTTCTACCGACTGGAAACTCCGCAAGAAGCGCAAGAAATTGGCCTGGATGACTATCGCGATGGTGCAGCGCTGATTGCAGAATGGCCCGAAAAGGCTGGTGGCTTTGCTCACGAAGGTGGATGCCTCTCGATCCGGCTGGAATTTGCGGATGAAGGGCGTTTGGCGATTGTCGACTATGGTGCAGATTGGCTAGGCCGATCCTTATGACTGATATGCCCGAAGGCCTTGATTCTTTTCTCGGTAACGCAGGCTGGGCGGATGCCCAGATCGATCCGCTGCCCGGCGATGCCTCGTTCCGTCGCTATTTTCGCTTGAACCGAGATGGCGAGACAGCGCGAGTGATGGATGCACCCCCTCCTGAGGAGAATCCGGGGCCGTTTCTGGATGTCGGCGAATGGCTCTGCGCCAATGGCCATCGGGCGCCCGCAACCTATGCGGCGGATCGCGATAGAGGCCTTGTGCTGATCGAGGATTTTGGTGTCGACCGCATGCGCGATTGGCTGGATGACAATCCCGCGGCTGAGCACGAAACCTATGCGCGGGCGATCGATGCGCTGGTCGAACTTCACAAATCTCCGCCGGGGCCGTTCGAGCCCTACGATATGGCGGTGTATCAGCGCGAAGCGGCGCTGCTGACTGAATGGTTCTGTCCGGCGGCCGGGCTGGATGTGGATGCTGCTGGCTTTGCCGCAGCTTGGGACGCTGCCTTGGTGCCGATGATGGCGCGCCAGCAACCGGGCGTAACTGTGCTGCGCGATTATCATGCGGAAAACATCATGCTGTTGCCTAATGGTGAGCAAGGCCTGATCGACTATCAAGATGCGTTGGTCGGGCATCCCGCCTATGATCTGGTGTCTTTGCTGCAAGACGCGCGGCGTGATGTCGCGCCCGCGCTAGAGCGCGCGATGCTCGATCACTATGCGGCGCAAGCGCAAACTGATGCGGATTTTGAAGCGGATTATGCGCGGCTGGGTGCGCAACGAAATGCCAAGATTGTCGGTATCTTTACACGGCTGTCAAAGCGCGATGGCAAGGATCGCTATCTCGCAATGATCCCGCGCGTTTGGGAAGCGATGGAACGCGATTTACTGCACCCCGCATTGGCCCCGGTGGCTGAATGGTTCAACACCAACATCCCGCAGGATTTGCGCGACAGGCACGGAGAATTGCATCTTGGCTAAGCTCGCAAGCGACACGGCGATGATCATGGCAGCAGGGATGGGCAAGCGCATGCGTCCGCTGACTGCCTCGCAGCCCAAGCCGTTGGTGCGTGTCGCCGGAAAACCGCTGATCGATCACGCGCTTGACCGGATCGCCGCCGCAGGCATCACCAATGCCGTCGTCAATGTGCATTATCTGGCCGACGCGCTGGAGGCACATGTCAAAGAGCGATCCGATCCCAAAGTCGCGATCTCCGATGAGCGCGAAATGCTGCTCGAAACGGGCGGCGGCTTGATCAAGGCCCAACCGCAATTGCCCGACCCGTTCTTTTGCCTCAACAGCGACAACATCTGGCTGGAAGGGCCACGTGATGCCTTCGCCGACTTGTCAGAAGCATGGGACCCTGACCGGATGGACGCTTTGCTGCTGCTGGTGCCGCACACTGGTGCGCACAATTATCGCGGCAAAGGCGACTTTCATATCGACAGTGTCGGGCGCGTTTCGCGGCGTCGGTCTGGCCGAATTGCGCCGTTTATCTACTCGGGTATCCAATTGGTTTCGCACCGCTTGTTGCGTGATCCGCCGGACGAGCCGAAGTTCTCGACCAATATCCTCTGGTCGCGCGCGATCGAGGAAGGCAGATTGTTTGGAATTGCCTTCACCGGTGCATGGTTCGAAGTGGGGACGCCCGAGGCGATCAAACCAACCGAGGAGGCGTTGCAGCGTGGCTGAGGGACCTCTGAGAGAGGTATGAGCCGGGCTGAACCCAAAATCTATTCCATCGCGGCGCATCGCGGTTTTTCCGATGCACTCGCCGCCGGGCTGGTCGCGAGTTACTCAAACGCGGATTTTGGGATAGCGGGTTTAACGTTACTGCTGCCCAGCCAGCGCGCAGCGCGCAGTGTGTCAGAAGCCTTCATTCGCCTAATGGGTGAGCAAGACCAGCATGGTTTACTGCTGCCCCGCATGGCGATGATTGGCGATTTGGAGTTGGATGAAAATCTCGGTCCGTTGCTCGACCCGCTGGACGTAGGCGACACCATACCTACTGCGGTAGATCCGACTCAACGCTGGCTGAAGCTCGCCGAATTCGTTGCGCAAGAGCATGGCGATGTCGCGGCAGGAAGCGCCGCCTCTCTGCGGCTCGCGTGTGATATGGCAGCCGTTATGGACCGCCTCCTGGTCGAGAATATTGCTCCCGATCAGTTGATGGAACCGGCGGTCCTCGAACTGTTCGAGCAGCAATCGGGGCATTGGCAAGACAGC
>CAKZSF010000354.1 GCA_937920575.1 uncultured Sphingomonadaceae bacterium
AATGCCGGTGCCATCGGGCAATGAACTGAGCGGGCTTTGCGGGTTGCTGGCTTGCATCAACCGGACGTAGCGATCGCGTTCCTCTCCTTGCGTCCAAAGAGCGGTCTTGCGGTAATCATTTTGCAAATTGGTGCGATCAAAGCTTTCGCGCGCAATCACATATTGCACCAGAAAAGACCGCGTCAGCGCTGCATCAGGGGTGATCGTTTGCGCATCCAGTGGGGCTAGTGCCTCGACATTCCCGGTCTGGCGATCAACCAGCAATGTGTATGGCTCAACCGTCTTGAGCGGGATTAGAAAGACAAGTGCAATCGCCAGCAGCAGCGCGATGACCGCAGCGATAATCGCCACAGTCCAAGCACGCCGGTTGGATTGTTCAAGTTCGTCGGTCACGCTGGTCGCCCAGCTGTCCCCGCCGTCCCAGCTATCCGTGCCGTCGTAATTGTCCGGCTCGATTGTCTCACGCGCATTCATCAGCGCTTATCCTCTCTTCGCGTGGTGCCCATCGATCTGCGATAGGATCGCCGATATGAACTGCCCAGTGGCGGTGTGTCTTGCTTGCGTGTGCCGACATTGTCGGACGAGCTTGCCTCTTGACTAGCTTGCTCGGTCAGCAAGCCGCGATAGGCCATTCGCGATTGCTCCGACGAGTGCTGTTCGCGCCGGATGACCCGCTCTACATTGTCCGAAATGCGCTGCACGCGATCGGTTGTGGTGTGGGGCAATGCCGGGCCAGCCAACGCGGGCTCTCTGCCGGAGTCGGATTGCGCAAGCATCGGCGCATTGCTTGCGGCCCATTGCGAGAGCCAGCCTCTGTTAAACGCAACTTTGGCCAACAACCAGATGATCGCAAACTGTACGATGGCAAAGGCAATCGTCAGCGCCAGCAGCTCTGTTGGTGCGGATGGGATTCCATAGCCCAAGGCACGCACACGCAACGCATCGGCCAACCACGGTTCGATGACCGACAATTGTAAGGCGAGCACCATCGTTACGCCCAATATGCCGAGCATCGAGAGCACCAGCCCTCTGAGCCATCCGGCAAACAGCCCTCTGGTCGCTTCGAACAACAGCAACCCGGCGGCGAGCGGCGCGATTGCCAGCAACAGGCCGGCGAGGATGCGCAACAAAGCAAAAGGTCCCAGAATGCCGGACAGATAGGCCAACCTGCTGTAACCCAGCGCGGTGTCATCTTGGAGGCCCGAACCAGAAAAGCCTGCGCCGGCTTGGCTGCCTTCCAGTATTTGGCCGGTCTGTCGTCCGGCCCCGGTGCTGGTCAGCTCGACAATCTGTTGGTCGGCAGCTTGCAGCCGTGGCAGCAATTGCGTGCTTGGGCCGGTCAATTCGTCGGGCGAGATCGCCGCTGCAACCTCTGCCGGGCCGTTCACCACCACGTCATGGATGACTGTGCGGAATGCGGGCCATGAGAACGCCATAGTCAGCACGAGGCCGACTTTCAGCGCGTCATAGACTAAGTCTCTGGGGCCAGGGCCGGGCCCAAACAGAAACCGCAAGCCGATCAGCGCAACAAACAGCGTCAGCAATCCGACCATCACATTGGATGCAAGCGAACCCGGCTCTCCCAGTGCCTGAAAGCCATAGCTGCCGAGGATTGAGGCCTGACAATCGATATGCGTCAAAACGCGCGAAAGGAATTGATCCCCTGTGATGATGGCAGGGCATGCCATCAGGCGGCTTTCCTAAGCAGCAAATGCAGCCAATTGGCCGGGTCTGTGCCGGTATCACCGACCAGTTCGTCAAAAATCCGCACAGTGCTTTCGCGTCCCGACAGGATCGTCAGCAGTTCCTCTTCACCAGACAGATCAAGCCGCGCGACGACGCTTTCCTTGCCATGGCGGATCAGAAAACAATGCGAACTGTCAGGCAGTGATTTGACCAACTCGAACTCATGCCGCGAAAGGCCGAAACCGTTGATGTAATCCTCTGCACGCGCCTTGGGATTGATCATGAATATCTGCGTTGCGGCCTGCTCGATAATCGCGCTGGCAATCCTGCTTTCCAAAGCATCTTGCGCGCTTTGCGTGGCGAAACCGACAATGCCGTTGCGTTTACGGATCGTTTTTTCCCAATCCTTGATCCGGCGGACAAACACATCATCGTCGAGCGCCTTCCACCCCTCGTCGATGACAATGATGGTCGGGCTGCCATCCAGCCGATCTTCAACCCGGTGGAAGAAGTAGAACATGGCCGGTGTGCGGGCGATCGGATCGTCCAGAATTGCCGTCATATCGAAACCGATGGCATCAGCATCGAGGTCGGTCGTATCCTGCGCGTTGTCGAACAGCCACGCGCGTTCGCCATCGCCCCACCATGGCTTCAACCGGCTATAGAGGTCGCCAGACTTTGGCCGCGCCGAACCTCTGAACAGAGCCACCAAATGGCGCAGACGACGCTGTTCAACCGGTTGCTGAAAATTCGTCTCCAACGCGTCACGGATCAAATCCAATTCAGCGCTATCAACATCTCCGGCTAGCAATGTGATCCATTCGATCAGGAATTGGCGGTTGGCTGGCGTGTCGGGCAATTGCAGCGGGTTGAGGCCGGATGGCGCATCTGCGCTCAGCCGGTCATATTGGCCGCCTATCGCCCGGATAAACAGTTCCGCCCCGCGATCCTTGTCAAAGAACACGATGCGCGGATCATATTTGCGCGCTTGTGCGAGAAGGAAATTGAGCACCACGGTCTTGCCGGAACCCGATGGGCCGATGATCGTGAAATTGCC
>CAKZSF010000355.1 GCA_937920575.1 uncultured Sphingomonadaceae bacterium
AGCGCATCGGCGATGCGTTTCAGCAGCTCGCGCTCGGAACTCATGGCTTCACGCTCATCCGGCGAGCTCATCCGCGCTCAGCGCATAAAACAGATCCGATCCGCCCCGCGCGGCTGCCGCCATACCCAGCGCCTCTGGTACAATGTGATCGAGGAAATAGCGCGTCGTTACTGGCTTGGTCTTGGCCAGCGCGGGTGATGCACCATTCTCGACCGCTTGTTTCTGTTTGAGCATTTGCCAACCGGCAACCGCCACCGCGCACATGGTGCAATAGGGTACGCTGCCTGCCAGACGATCATCGAGTAACGCCTCACCACCCATCCATTCGCCGATCGCGCCGCACATCATGGCCAATTCCGCCAAACGCGGCTCGCTGGTTGCGTCGCGCGTGATCTCTTCCATCAATGCCTTCAAGACGCCGCCTTGCTCAAAGCCCAGCTTGCGCGTCACCAGATCGGCCGCCTGAATGCCATTGGTGCCTTCATAGATCGGCGCGATCCGCGCATCGCGGTAGTGTTGCGCTGCGCCGGTCTCCTCAACGAAGCCCATCCCGCCATGCACTTGCACGCCAATGCTGGAGACTTCGCAGCCAATGTCTGTGCCCCATGCCTTGATCAGCGGAACGCACAGCTCACCACGCATTTTGGCGGCCTCGTCGCCCAGCGTGCCGCGATCGGTTTGGCCAGCGGTGTAATAGAGCAACGCGCGAGCCGCCTCGGTCAGCGATTTCATCCGCAGCAGCATGCGGCGCACATCGGGATGCTCGACAATCGCCACCGGGTTCTTGTCGCTGGCGCCCGCGCGGGCCGATTGGACGCGGTCCGTGGCATAGCTCATCGCCTGCTGCGTCGCGCGTTCGGAAATATGGACGCCTTGGTTGCCAACATTGATCCGCGCCGAGTTCATCATCGTGAACATTGCCGCCAAGCCGCGGTTTTCCGCGCCAACCAGCTCGCCAATGCATTCGCCATTGTCGCCAAAGCTCATTACGCATGTGGGCGAGGCGTTGATGCCGAGTTTGTGCTCCAGGCTAACGGGACGCAAGTCATTGTGTGGGCCCAGCGATCCATCGGCGTTGATGTGGTATTTGGGCACAACGAACAGCGAAATTCCGCGCGATCCCTCAGGCGCGTCGGGAGTGCGCGCCAGCACCAGATGGATGATGTTGTCCACCAGCTTATGGTCACCCCAGGTGATGTAGATCTTCTGGCCCTTGACGTTCCACTTGCCCGCATGCTCGCCTTCTGTGATCGGCTCTGCGGTGGAGCGCAGCGCGCCCACATCGCTGCCCGCCTGCGGTTCGGTCAGATTCATCGTGCCTGACCATTCGCCGCTGACCAGCTTGGGTAGGTATTTGGCCTTTTGCTCGTCCGATCCGTGATCCTCGAGCGCTTCGACCGCGCCCACTGACAGCATCGGCAGCAGCGTGAAAGCCATATTCGCCGCGCCCAGATTCTCGATCACATTGGCCGCGAGTGTGAAAGGCAGGCCCTGTCCGCCAAATTCAGGCGAGCCGGCAATCGCGTTCCAGCCTTGCTCGATATAGGTCTTGTACGCGGCCTCATACCCATCGGGCAGGCGGACAACACCGTTCTCCAGCTTTGCCCCTTCCAAATCACCCACGCGGTTGAGCGGCGCGAATTCGCCAGCGGCAAAGGCGCCGTTCCCCTCAACAATGGCGGCAACCATGTCGGGTTCGGCAGCGGAAAAGCGTTCGGCCTTGGCCAGCTCTTCGATTCCGGCGTTCACATTGATGGCCAGCAACTGGTCTTGGGTGGGGGGCGTATAGGGAATCATTTTCTCGGGCCTTAGCTCTTGCTATTTGTCGCGCTCCATATAGCGCAGCGAGCATGAGCGACAAGGACGCTACGGAAGTGACAACACAAACGATTTTGGCCGACACGGCCGGAATCGCGCGCGCGGCGCAGATTTTGCGCGATGGCGGGCTGGTCGCTGTGCCGACTGAGACGGTGTACGGTCTCGCCGCCAGAGCCGACAGTGCAGAGACGGTTGCGAAGATCTATGCCGCGAAGGGACGCCCCGATTTCAACCCGCTGATCGCGCATGTGCGCGATGCGGATCATGCGGCAGAATTCGCGCAGATTGGTGATGCTGCGGCGCGGCTTTGCGGTGAGCATTGGCCGGGACCGCTTACTTTGGTCTTATCGCTGTGTGACAATGCGGATCTGGCTCCGGCTGTTACCGCTGGCCTGCCAACCGTCGCTTTGCGGGCCCCAGCCCACCCGGTGATGCAAGCGCTGTTGGCGCAAATCGACTTTCCGCTTGCCGCACCATCGGCCAACCGAAGCGGGTTTGTCAGCCCCACGACATCCAACCATGTTCTGGAAACGCTGGCTGGCAGGATCGATGCCGTTGTGGATGGTGGACCCACTGAAAAAGGGCTGGAATCGACAATAGTTGCGGTGCGGGCGGGTGGCGCAATGCAGCTCCTCCGTCCGGGACCGATTGAGATTGCTTTGGCCGAGCCGATCACCGGAGACGCGATTGAGTCGCCCGGCCAGCTTGCCAGCCATTATGCGCCCGGCAAGCCTGTGCGACTCAATGCGCGCAAAGTTGCGCCAGACGACTTTGTGATCGGTTTTGGAGGGGTTGAGGGGGATTGCACGCTATCCGCTACTGGCGATCTCGACGAAGCGGCAGCGCGGCTTTACGATTGCCTGCATCAGGCGGCAAAGTCGGACAGATCCCGGATCGCCGTCGCCCCGATTCCAGACGACGGCATCGGCAAGGCGATTAACGACCGCTTGCGCCGTGCCGCCGCCTGACGCGGCTTACTCTTCGCTATAGTCGGATGGCAAAGTCGCTTTGATCGCTTCCATTTCGTCGGCGATGTCATCGCGTTCTTCGCAAGCGCTGCGTTTGCCGTCCTGACACTTCTCATCCAGCTTGCGGTACTTGCGATCCAGCTTGCCCAGTTGTTCTTCCCGCTTACGGATTTCACGCCCGCGATTGCGGTCTGCTTCGTCTTGGCTGGTGGTCGCCCAATCGGCGGCCTGGCTGGCGACTTTCACCGGAGCGGTCACCACATCCAGCGCGGTTTTCGCGACGCAACCGGACAGGATGGTGGCTGCCAGTGGGAGCAGAATAAATGTGCGGCGCATGGGTCAGTCTCCGATTATCGGACGCAGCCGAGAGTGTCCCGACCCGTTATGAGCCGGAACACCTTAGCATATTCTGACCAGAAACCATTATGCAGTCGACGGCGCGCCCGCGCGAGCCTCTGCTGCACGCAATGCTGCCTCGGCTCGGGCTGCGTCGGCTTCTGCCCGTGCGGCCTCTGCCTCGGCGCGTTTCAGCTCGGCCTCGGCGCGCAGGTTGGCAACATCACCGCTTGCAGGCGCTGGTGCGGGCTCAGGGGCTTCAGGTGTCGGAACCGGCGGCGGAACCGCAGTGCTCTGATCCGTGATTTGCGCTGGCTCGGTCGGTTCAGCCGCTGCATCGGCGGCTGGGGCAGTGGGGCTTCCCGAGCAAATGAGCTGGCCAGAGCCCACTCCGCTCATATCGCACGTCGCATTGCCGGTGACAGTGACATTCCCTGATCCGACGAAAGAGCCTTCGACAGTGCCGTTGGAGGCGAATTCCGCATTGCCGGAACCGACAACAGTCACTTCGGCGTTGGCAACCGTCAGATTGGCCATATTGGCTTGGCCGCTGCCGGCAATGGTCATCTCAAGCGCGTCGGCTTCGCCTTCTGCAGAAATTTGGCCTGAGCCTGCGATGGTCAATGCAAATTGGTCTGCATCCAGCTTCGGCAGGTTGATCACGCCT
>CAKZSF010000356.1 GCA_937920575.1 uncultured Sphingomonadaceae bacterium
GGAACAGGCGATCCGCTGCAAGTTGTGTGCGGCGCGCCCAATGCGCGCGCGGGCATGATGGGCGTGCTGGGTCAACCCGGCGCGGTGGTGCCTTCGAACGGCATGGAGCTGCGCAAAAGCGCGATCCGTGGAGTCGAATCCAATGGCATGATGTGCTCTGCGCGCGAACTGGAACTGGGTGATGACCATGATGGCATTATCGAGCTTCCTGCGGATGCGAGTGTCGGAAAGAGCTTTGCCGAATACCACGGTTCATCGCCGATCATCGATGTCGCTATTACGCCCAACCGCCCCGATTGCATGGGCGTCTATGGCATTGCGCGCGATTTGGCGGCAGCGGGCCTCGGCTCGTTGAAGCCCATCGCCCAACTGAGTTCTGGGCCGAGCTTTGAGGCGAAAGGCGCGTGCCCGGTCGAGATCCGCACGGATGATCCGGAAGGCTGCCCCGCCTTCTATGGTCGCGTGATCAAAGGCGTGACGAACGGCGCATCGCCTGACTGGCTGCAGCAGCGTTTGCAAAGCGCGGGCCAACGCCCGATTTCGCTGCTGGTCGATCTGACCAATTATCTGATGCTGGCCTATGGCCGCCCCGCGCACGCTTATGATCTGGCGAAGTTGACTGGAGCCGTCGTTGCCCGCCGCGCGCAGAATGGCGAACAAGTGCTGGCACTCAATGAGAAGACCTACACGCTCGACGACACTATGACCGTGATCGCCGACGATGCGGGCGTGCATGACATTGCCGGGATCATGGGCGGCGAAGATTCGGGTTGCTCAGAAAGCACCACTGACGTGCTGCTCGAGATTGCCTATTTCAATCCCGAGCAAATCGGTGTGACGGGCCGCAAGCTGGGTCTGGCTTCGGATGCGCGCACCCGGTTTGAGCGCGGCGTTGATCCGGAATTTCTCGACGATGGGCTCGATCTGCTGACCGGGCTAGTCGTTGAGCTGGGCGGCGGCGAAGCGAGCGAGGTCGTTCGAGCGGGTAACCCGCCCAGCGAGGCACAAACTGTCAACTTCCCACCGTCACTGGTGAGCGAATTGGGCGGGGTCGAGGTTGCTGAAGAAGAGCAGATTGCCATTCTTGAGCAGCTCGGTTTCGTAGCTCTCAAAACCGAAGTCGGCCCCAAGGCCAAGACTTGGCACATGCAGGTTCCGCTGCGCCGCAATGATATCGAAGGGCCGGCCGATCTGGTCGAGGAAGTTGTGCGGATCCACGGCCTCGACAAAGTGGAAAGCGTCGCTCTGCCGCGCATGGATGGCGTCGCACGTCCGACCGCTACGGCTGAACAAGCACTCGAAAGAAAGCTTCGTCGCGGGGCTGCGGCGCGTGGATTGAACGAAGCGGTGACGTGGAGCTTCCTGCCCGTGCCAGATGCGGAGCATTTCGCAGATGGTGCGCCGCTGTGGGTGCTCGACAACCCGATCAGCGAAGACATGAAGGCGATGCGCCCCTCGATGATTCCGGGGTTGCTTGCCTCTGCGAAACGCAACGCGGATCGCGGCGCGGCAGGGTCGCGGCTGTTCGAAATCGGCCGCCGCTATTTCCGCGGAACAGATGGCGCGAGTGACGAGAAACTGACGCTCGGCGTTGTGCTGGCAGGCGAGAAAGATGCGCGCGGCTGGGCGACTGGCAAGGCGACGACATTCGATGCCTATGATGCGAAGGCCGAGGCGGAAGCGCTGCTCGCATTGGCGGGCGCGCCGGTTGAGAAGCTGATGGTGATGGGGGAGGCTGGGGATCAGTTCCACCCCGGCCAGTCGGCTACCTTGAGGTTGGGGCCGAAAAACATTCTCGCCCGCTTTGGCGCGCTGCATCCCAACACGCTGAAGGCTTTCGACATTGACGGCCCGGTAATGGCGATCGAGATTTTCCTAGACGTACTTCCGGCAAAGAAGGGTGCCAAGGAAAAGGGAGGCGGTTTCGCCCGCGTCGCCTATGCGCCGCCTGCGCTTCAGCCTGTGCTGCGCGACTTTGCCTTCCTCGTTGACGAGAGCCTTGCCGCCAGCGATCTACTCCGCGCGGTCAAAGGCGCTGACAAGAACGCGATTGTCGATGCGCGGATCTTTGACGTGTTTGCTGGGAAGGGCGTGGCCGAAGGCAAGAAATCGGTCGCAATCGAGGTCACGCTGCAACCCGGCGAGAAGAGCTTCACCGATGAAGAGCTCAAAGCGGTTTCGGACAAGGTCGTGGCCTCGGCTGCGAAACAGGGAGCGGAGCTGCGCGGTTGATCCCGCGCGGACTGAGCAACCATGTCTAATCCCAAAAACTCGCGGCGAACTTTCGCGATCATCTCGCACCCCGACGCGGGTAAGACCACGCTGACGGAAAAGCTGCTGCTGCAAGGCGGCGCGATCCATCAGGCGGGTGAGGTGAAGGCACGCGGAGAGGCGCGGCGCGCGCGCTCGGACTGGATGAAGATCGAGCAGCAGCGCGGTATCTCGGTCACGTCTTCGGTGATGACGTTTGAGCGAGACGGCGTGACTTTCAATCTGCTCGACACGCCTGGACACGAGGATTTCTCCGAAGACACGTACCGCACG
>CAKZSF010000357.1 GCA_937920575.1 uncultured Sphingomonadaceae bacterium
GCGCCCGTCGAAACGGCTGCCGAAAAACTCGATCGCAAGAAGGATTATCTCGAAGGCTTTCTGAGCAAAGCGCCTGCCAGCGCTGAACAGGCGGGCCCGGGTGGCGTGTTGCAACAGGCGGTGATCGACGCACTCAAAGAGATTTACGACCCGGAAATTCCGGTCAACATCTATGATCTTGGCCTGATCTATGGCGTTGAAGTGGGCGATGAGAGCGATGTGACGGTGATCATGACGCTGACCACGCCGCATTGCCCGGTTGCCGAAACCATGCCGGGCGAAGTTGAACTGCGCGCAGGCTCTGTGCCGGGCGTGCGCCATGCCGAAGTCGATCTGGTGTGGGATCCCCCCTGGGGCCCGGACAAGATGACGGATGAGGCGCGGCTAGAATTGGGGATGTTGTGATGGGAAGCGAATCGAAACTGCGCAAGGCGCCCGCCGCCGTCATTTTGACCCCCGCTGCCGAAGCGCGCGTGGCTGATCTGATGAGCAAAGCGCCCGACGACGCGATTGGCGTGAAACTCTCGACCCCGCGCCGTGGTTGCTCCGGCCTTGCCTATTCGGTCGACTATGTCAGCGAAGAAGTCGCGATGGACGAGAAGATCGAAACGCCGGGCGGGGTGTTCTACATCGATGGCGCATCGGTGCTGTATCTGATTGGCAGCACGATGGACTGGCAGGAGGATGACTTCACCGCCGGCTTCACGTTCGAAAACCCCAACGCCAAGGGCGCATGCGGCTGCGGCGAAAGCTTTATGGTTTGAGCGGCGATAGACCCAGCTGTGTTGTTGTGGTAACACGGTGTGATCGAAGAGCCGCGCAGATATTCTGATCCGATCGCCGAGGCGGCTCGAGCCTTAGGCGAAGTACGTTTGATGAAGGCGTGCGCTGAACTTGAGTTGGCTCGCTCGCGCGCGTTGGCTGAGCGGCTAAATTTCAACATCCTTAAGCGCGTCAAAAGCGACAAGAAACGCCCACCCGAGTCCGGCATGCCCGCGCCAGTCGAACCTCCCAAGGGCCCTCAACCCTTACAAGGCGGTTCAGCGGCTCCGCTCGAATTCGACTAAAGCCAAATGTAACACGCGGTAAACTGTTGTATCGCGTTGGTCTTCGTGAGTGACTGATTAAGGTTTTGCACTTAGTCCGCATCCGATGGGTCAGGACAAAAACGATAATCAGCAAGCGACGGCTGAGCGCTCAGCTAGGCTGCTTAAGCAAAAAAATGAAACGGACCGCCGCATTCGCAATGTGAATGAGCGCCTGGACAAGATGAGCAAGCCGCCGGTGCGCGAGGATTAGAGGTTGTCGCGAGCCTTAGTTTGAATCTTGCTTGATCCGATCGAGCAGCGCACGCTCCAAATCGTCGACCATGCCATCGGCCTCGATCATATCGTCGAGCCACTTGCCCTCGGCCTCTGTTACCAACTCGCCTTCGACCATCCGCGCTTGAAATCCGCCGCGCTGAGCTTTCTTGCCGAAGACTTTACCGAAATGGTTGTGAACCTCCGGCATTTCCTTTGCCATTTGGCCGAAGAAGCGACCGACGCTGGCCTTGTTGTCGGCGATGAAGCTTTCCAGCTCTAGCTGGCGCGCGTGATCCAATTGCGCCTTCGCGTGGAAGAAGCCTTGCAAATAGTTGGCCACACCATCGACAAACAAATCGGGCCAGCCCTGCGCGTTGTCGTGATTCAATGTCGAATCTTTCAGACGGAACAACATTTCCGCGTCATAGCGGCTCACCGCTGCCGGTCCGTGTCCACCGCTGGCAAAGACGATCCGGCGCACAATCGCGCACTCTGCAGAGGTGATCGCGGCATCGCACAAGATACCGCCACTGCGCGTCGGGCCGACGCCGGTCATCACTTCCTGTTCGATCTGCTTGAGCGCATAATGTTTGAGCAATTCCGGGACGTTGACGGCTTTCTCTATCACCCGCACGAGCAGTTCCAGCTCGGCCATCGATTCCAGCACGCCATCATGGTCAATCGCGTTGATCAGCCAGCGCGCCTCTGCATCATCGCAATGGCCCTTCGGCTCGGTGCCATTGAGCACGAACTCGCTCAGCGCTTCGACAAAGAAGTCGACCCACTCTTCGCTCGCATCGCGAATGTCATTGTTGATCGCGAAGATCGCCTCGGCTTCCTCGCGATAAATCTTGCCATCGCCCCAGCCCAGCTGACGGAGGCCGAGAATTTCATCGGACGAAACAAAACCGTCGGATTTGACCTGCTCTGCAAGAGCGGAGAACTGCATGCTCATGGCGGTGGATGCCCCTATACCTTTGGTTGGGGCCGCTATGGCGCAAGAGGCTTAAATTCAGGTTAGCAACGCTCCGGCGTCAAGCCGCACGAGGCGCGCTAGCGTTGGCGCATCGCCGCGACACACGATGCGCGATCCACATCGAGCCCGTCAGAGCGGCGGCGTGCCTCGACCCAGGTGGCAACAGGCTCTGGCGCGGTTGAAACGGGATAGAGATAGATGTCGAGCACGCAAGGCTCGCCCGAATATTGCAATTTGCGCGCGTCGCCCTCGCGCACATCAAGGCGCGGGCTGCCGAAGATGCTGACCAGCGCATTGGCGGTCGCGCCAATTACGCCCTCTAGCCCGGGCAAAGTCATAATGCGCGGGTCGCCCGGAGCGCGCGTGGGCGGCGCGGCTGGCCGCGTTGGCGCAGGCGCGGCGGGCTGGGCGCGCGGCGGCGGTCCGCTGCTCGTCGGGGTTGCCACAGTGGCGCCCGTCGAGCTGCATGCGCCGAGCAGGAGGGCAGCGCCCAGAGTGACGGCCAGATTTCTATTCTTAACCGTTTTGGTCATTTTCCAACCTTGAATTTACCAGAAACGTTGCTCCGGCCGCACCCAAAACAGGCGCAAGAATATTGACGAAAGGCACCATCATCATCGCGGCGACCGCGCCTCCCAAAACGAACCGGTCGCTTGGCCCAATCGGGCAATCGGCGGCACCATCCGCGCAATGGCGCAACCATGGCATGTCGGTCAATTCCCGCCCCAGCAAAACCGCGTTGACAAACCAGAACAGGATCGCGGGGCCAATCGCGGTGAAGATCAGCAACAGCGCAAAGGGCGCGGCGACCACGTTGACGAGGATCGCACGGCCCGCCCCACGCAAAGAGTTGCGCACATCCTGCTTCAACGGCAGCGCGCGTGTTCCCGCGCTGGTAGCCGGAAAATGCGCCTTCTCCACCGCGATCACGATCTCGTCAGCGAAGAATTGCAGTACGGCAAGCGCGACCACGCGGAATAGGAACCAGCCCGCGAGGAGCCCGATCAGGATTGCGCCCAACGCGCTTGCTTCCTCGGCATCGCGCCAACCACTTCGATCCAGCGCCCAATCCAAAGCAAAGTAGCCCGCCCATCCCAAGGCCACGAACACCAACAAGGTGATCGCCACAGTCTTCAACAACACACGCAGGATCGCGGGCGAAAACACGGCAGGCAAAGCGCGAACCAAGGCGGACAGGGCGTTCATCGGAATTGCGATTGCGCGCCCCACGTCCCCAAGTCAATCGCACCCGCCCCGCATTCGCAACCACTTGCCGCTTGGCGCGCTCCCGCCGCCCCGCTATGTGCGCGCAAACTCTTATCCAAACGACAGGACATTCCATGACAAACCCCCGCTACGATGTGATCGCGATTGGCAACGCCGTGGTCGATGTGATCGCTTCTTGCGACGATGCGCTGATCGAGGAGCTCGGCCTCAATCGCGGCGGTATGACATTGATCGATGCCGATGGAGCGACCTCGCTCTACGCCGCGATGGGGCAGGCGCGTGAAGTCTCCGGTGGATCGGCGGCAAACACGCTGGCGGGCGCATCGATGCTGGGCTTGCAATGCGCCTTTGTCGGGCAAGTCTGCGACGATCAGCTGGGCGAAGTTTTCACGCACGATATGCGCGCGACCGGCATCGATTTTGACACCGCACCGCTGCCGGCGGACAGCGGCGAACCGACGGGTCGCTGCCTGATCTTCGTGACGCCCGATGGCGAGCGCACGATGAACACGTTTCTGGGCGCGGGCCAATTCCTGCCCGCCGCCGCGCTGGATGAGGATCTGATCGCCAGCGCAGCGATCCTCTATCTCGAGGGCTATCTGTGGGACCCCGAAGAGCCCCGCCGCGCGATGCGCCGTGCGATCGAGGTCGCGCGCGCCGCTGGCCGCAAGATCGCCTTCACCGCCAGCGAGAGCTTCGTAATCGACCGGCACGGCGACGATTTCCGCGCGATGATCGAAGAAGGCCTGATCGATATCCTGTTCGTCAACGAGCATGAGCTGGCCTCCTTGACCGGAGAGGAAGATTTCGAAGCAGGCGTGGCAGCGGTCGCAGGCAAGGTCCCTGTATTGGTCGCCACAAAGGGGCCAGAAGGCGCAATCGCGATTGCCAACGGCGAACGCGCAGAAGTCGCCGCCGAACCCATCGAGAAAGTAATCGACACCACCGGCGCAGGCGACCAGTTCGCGGCTGGTTTCTTGTCCGGCCATGCAAAGGGCGCGCCCTTGGGTGAGTGCCTGAAACGCGGCGCGATTGCGGCGGCGGAAGTGATCAGCCACTACGGCCCGAGGCCTGAGGTTGATCTGAAGCCGGTGATCGCTGAGAAGTTGAGTTAGATAACAGCACGTTATCGCCTGATTTGAGACACATGAGACACAGTCCTGGCGAGAAAAACGCTGGGTGCTGGTTGCGCGCGATATTCGTGGGGTTTTGACGGATTGAAAGAGCCGTTCGCTGGGTAGAGTGAGGTGTGCCTGTAGGAAAGACGTGCGCTCTGATGACAAACCTGCACAACCGGTAATCCATAACCTTACTTGTCATCCCGGCCCCCGAGCCGGGATCAAGCTTTTCTTGGTTCTTAAGCCGCGCCGAAGAATGCTTTACCCCTGACTAAGCTCTATTTGCCCTTAGGCAGGGACTTTCCAGCCTCCTTTATCTCAGCAATAGTTTTTTCGGCTTCCGCTTGCCGCATGACTTTCCGCTGACGATCAAACTCCGAATACGCCTTTTCGGCAAGCCTTTTTGCAGCGGTCATTCTGACGCGCCCACCTCCCTGCAAAACCGCGCGACCGAGAGTTCTTAACTGATTATCCAAGAACGAAGTGACTTCATCCATGAGCGTGAGCCTGCCCAGCTCGACTTGATCCTCAAACATTTCCAACAGTATAGTCGTGAGCCTATTCAGCTCACGGACTTCACTTTTGCCAAGATAGTTTTTCGAGACCGTCACGTCTTGTTTTCGGATATTCTCATTTGGCCACGATTGGAGCCCCATGTTTGGCTCGGCAGCGCTAGCACGAGCCGCAATTACGCCAGCGGGCGTGTCAGAGCAGACAGCATACACAAGCTTGGCTTGCGTATTCCGATAGAAGTCTTGCCATGCCTTAGACTTGCCGTCGTAATCCTTGCACATGGCGCAAATCGAACGCAGCTCGCGATAGACGTTTGCTTCGTCCGCGCGGATGTCACGAATGATCTCTTTCAGTTCCGCAAGCCGATCACGATATTCCGGCTTCTTCAACCTCGCCGAATCAATCACGAATCCTTTGGTCGCAAACTGAACGAGCTTGTCCGTTGCCCACTTACGGAATAGCGTCGCCTGCTTTGAAGAAACGCGATAGCCAACCGATATAACCATATCCAAACTGTAAAGTGTTACTGGCTTGGTGGAGTTAGCAATTTGCGTCTTTTGCAAATTGCTCGCTTCAAGCTCACCTTCGTCGAGGATATTGCTGATGTGCCGAGATATCGTTGATATGTCGCGCCCATAGAGAGAAGCTAATTGAGCCTGAGTCATCCAGAGTTGATCCCCCTCGTAGCTCACTTCGACGTGAGTCCCGGTTCCGTCTGAATAGACTAAGAAGCGGTCTCCAGTTTCCTCGTCTTCTTGGAGGTAAACAGGCTCTCTATCTGGCATTTGGTTCTCGAATCAGTTGGAACTAATCGGGAACATATAGCATGCCCAGCCCGCCGCCGCGAGGGTCGGGTATGTTTATCCCCGCTCCCGCTCCACTTCCCGCCAGCCAATATCGCTGCGGTAAAAGCCGCTCGGGAAATCGATGCCTTTCACCGCCTTATAGGCCAGCGCCTGCGCATCGCTCACGCTGTCGCCGATGGCGGTGACGTTCAGCACGCGG
>CAKZSF010000358.1 GCA_937920575.1 uncultured Sphingomonadaceae bacterium
CCATAATCTCTTGCAAGAATCTCTATTGCTTCAGACCGCCTCAATTCCTTTGAAAGCCACCTAACTCCAATCTCGTAAGCAGCTTGGTTTTCTCCTGGCCCAATAGTTGACGGTTTTGGCATCCTTCAATCAATAAACCCGAGCCTTAGGCTTAATGTATTCCGCATCATCGGTGAGCGTGAATTCATGCACCGGGCGGTAGTCGATTTTCACGCCGCCGCCTTTTCCGCCCCAGCCTTCGAACCACGCGATCGTGTGCTTCATCCAGTTCTTGTCGTCGCGGTCGGCGAAGTCTTCATGCGCGTGTGCGCCGCGGCTTTCCTTGCGGTTTTCCGCGCTCGCAATCGTGACATTGGCCTGCGCCATCAAATTGTCGAGCTCCAGCGTCTCTATCAGATCGCTGTTCCAGATCAG
This sequence comes from uncultured Sphingomonadaceae bacterium, assembly GCA_937920575.1. Lineage (GTDB taxonomy): Bacteria > Pseudomonadota > Alphaproteobacteria > Sphingomonadales > Sphingomonadaceae > CAKZSF01. The sequence goes on from CAKZSF010000358.1 coordinate 415, forward strand.
CGAGCGGTCGGAAACGTGAATGTCCTCCATCCGCTTGTTGACGTTCTTCAGCTTATCGACGCCTTCGGCGAGCAGTTTGCTGTCGCGGAACACCGCACAGTGCGCCTGCATCGCCTTCTGCATTTCCGTGCGAACCTCAGCCGTTGGAGAGCCGCCCTTCGCATTGCGGAAGTGATCGACGCGCGCCAGCGACATGTCGGCGCTGTCTTTCGGCAATTCGTCATGCGCGGTGTCGGGCTTGACCAGTTCTTTCAAGCGGTGGCCCGTTGCGCGGCCAAACACGACCAAATCGATCAGCGAGTTGGAGCCGAGACGGTTTGCACCGTGGACAGACACACAGGCCGCCTCGCCTACGGCAAACAGGCCGGGAACGATCTTTTCCGGATCCTTCTTGTCGCCCGCCATCACTTCGCCGTGATAGTTACAGGGAATGCCGCCCATATTGTAGTGAACCGTTGGCGTCACCGGCAGCGGCTGACGCGTCAGGTCGACGCCAGCGAAGATCTTGCCGCTCTCTGTGATGCCCGGCAGACGCTCGGCCAGCACGTTCGGATCGATATGATCGAGGTGCAGGAAGATGTGGTCGCCATCCGGCCCCACGCCGCGGCCTTCACGCATTTCCAGCGCCATCGAGCGCGAGACAACATCGCGTGAGGCGAGGTCTTTGGCAGACGGTGCATAACGCTCCATAAAGCGCTCGCCTTCCGAGTTGGTCAGATAGCCGCCCTCGCCGCGCGCGCCCTCTGTGATCAGCACGCCCGCGCCGTAAATGCCGGTCGGGTGGAACTGAACAAATTCCATATCCTGCAAAGGCAAGCCAGCGCGCAAAACCATGCCGCCGCCATCGCCCGTACACGTGTGCGCAGAAGTTGCCGTGTAATAGCAACGACCATATCCGCCGGTCGCCAGCACAACCGCATGCGCGCGGAAGCGGTGGATCGTGCCGTCATCCAAGCACATCGCGATCACGCCGACGCATTTGCCGTCTTTCATGATCAGATCGATGGCGAAATACTCGATGAAGAAATCGGCGTCGTATTTTAGGCTCTGCTGATACAGCGCATGGAGCATTGCGTGGCCAGTCCGGTCAGCCGCCGCGCAAGTGCGCTGGACAGGAGGACCCTCGCCCATGTTTTGCATGTGGCCGCCGAACGGGCGCTGATAGATCGTGCCGTCCTCGTTGCGCGAAAACGGAACGCCAGCATGCTCCAGCTCATACACCGCCTGCGGAGCCTCGCGCACGAGATATTCAATCGCATCCTGGTCGCCGAGCCAGTCAGAGCCCTTCACCGTGTCATACATGTGCCACGACCAATGATCGGGTGAGTTGTTGCCCAATGACGCCGCGATGCCGCCTTGCGCCGCAACCGTGTGCGAGCGGGTAGGGAATACCTTGGAGATGTTGGCCGTGCGCAGTCCGCTTTCCGCCGCGCCCATGGTTGCGCGCAGGCCAGAGCCGCCCGCGCCCACGACAACCACGTCGTAAGTGTGGTCGATAATCTTGTAAGCCGGTTGTGTTGAAGCAGCTTCAGCCATCAGATGGCGCCTCCAAGCGTGATACGCAGAATTGAAAACAGGCCAAAGGCGCCGCCGCCAAAGGCAAGAAGATTGAGAATAGCCAGCACGCCAAATTTGGTGCCGTCATCCTTGATATAGTCCTCGACCAGCACTTGCAGACCAAGCCGCGCGTGCCAGAAGGATGAAATCACGAAAAGTGCGAGCGCGATGGACGGGATTGTGCCACTCATCCAGTCCGACACAGTCGCGTGCGTGAAATCCGGCAGCAGAATGAAAGACACTGCCAGATAGGCGCCCAGCACCAGATTGCCAATCGCAGTGAAGCGCTGGATCAGCCAGTGATGCGCCCCCGCTTTTGCCGAGCCGAGGCCGCGAACACGGCCGATGGAAGTTCCGTTACCCATGGTTCGACTATCCTATTTCAGCAGCAGCAAGGCCCAGAAGCCTGCCGTCAATGCAATGGCGATAATGGGCGAAGCAATCGACCACAGCTTGTTCGCGCTCAGTTCGTAACCCGCGCCGATATCCAGCACGAAGTGGCGAAGGCCGCTCATCATATGCGTGAAGAATGCCCAGCTCAGGCCGACCATCACGACATAGCCCAGCGGCGACGTCATAAGCGTTCTGAAAACCTCATAATATTCTGGCCCACTGGCCACAGCACCCAGCCACCAGAGCAGCACGAACAGCCCAACCAGCGCCATTCCGTCGCCAGTAATCCGATGCAGGATCGAGACCGCCATATGCGGGCCCCATTTCCAAATCTGCAAGTGAGGGGATAAAGGTCTGCTGCTCATAGCCACAATGTCCAAACGCGTTTTTCTG
>CAKZSF010000359.1 GCA_937920575.1 uncultured Sphingomonadaceae bacterium
TGAAAGCGTGTATTCAATGGATGGCGATGTCGCACCGATCCACGCAATTTGCGATTTGGCCGAAAAATACAACGCCCTCACCTATATTGACGAGGTGCACGCGGTTGGCATGTATGGCGAGCATGGTGGCGGCATCTCCGAACGCGACGAAGCGGCTCACCGGATCGACATCATTGAAGGCACTCTGGGCAAAGCTTTTGGTGTGATGGGCGGCTATATCGCGGCTGATCAGAAGATCGTCGATTGCATTCGTAGCTATGCCCCGGGCTTCATTTTCACCACCTCGCTTAGCCCTGCGCTTGTTGCAGGCGTGCTCGCCGCCGTTCGTCATCTGAAGGACAGCAGCGAAGAACGCGATGCCCAGCAAGCCAATGCCGCCATGCTAAAAGAAAAGCTGCGCAAGGCGGGCCTGCCGGTCATGGACAGCGTCACACATATCGTCCCCTTGATGGTCGGCGATCCAGTTCGCGCCAAGAAAATCAGTGATATCCTGCTCGCCGAATATGGCTGCTATGTTCAGCCGATCAACTACCCGACGGTGCCGCGCGGCACGGAGCGCCTGCGTTTTACGCCCGGCCCCGCCCACACCGAGGAAATGATGGACGATCTGGCAACGGCTCTGACCGAGATATGGGATCGCCTTGACTTGGAGCTAAAGCAGGCCGCCTAGGCACCCTCTATCGGGAGGAAATTCTCTCCGGTGAGTTTCCAACTCGTTAACCATCCCCGGCTATGGCTACAGAATGGCCCTAAGGGATGTCTTAAAGGGAAAGATGACCCAAAGCAGTTCGGCTCCGCGGTTTGGCGAGTCGGCTTTGCGTTCTCGTATCCTCGACGATTATGAACGGCTCGGCATTGGTTGGGTGTGGGCGACTGACCGCGACGGCAAGCTAACATTCCTCTCCGAAACCGCTTTGACGACGCTAGATCACGAACCCAAAGACGTGATTGGCCAATCAATTGAAACGATTTTCGAAGTCGATTCTGACAATCCCGATCAACGCACGGCGCGCCCGCTCAGTTTCCAATTCAAAAGCCACAAGAAAATTCGCGAGCAAGTTGTCCGCTACGCGTTGGGCAAACCTGCGCAAGCGGTTCATCAGACCTGGTGGAACATCACAGGCTATCCGATCCACGATTCTGATGGCAATTTTGACGGCTATCGTGGCAGCGCCAAAGACGTAACGCGCGCGTATGAGCGCCAAATCGCGGAAAGCCGTCTGGCCGAGTATGACTCCCTTACTGGCCTCGCCAACAGGCATTCGATCTATCAAAAGCTCGACGGAGTTCTATCGGCCTATCAGGCCAGCGGGCGCAGCTGCGCTTTAATGATGCTGGATCTCGACAAATTCAAACGTGTGAATGACACGCTCGGTCACCAAGTGGGTGATTTGCTGCTGGTCGAGGTCGCACAACGGTTAAAAGCCATCATCGGTGATCGCGGTTCAGTTGCGCGTCTGGGTGGTGACGAATTCCTTGTCATGCTGCCCGATTTGGATGATCGCGGCGCATTGGGTGAGATGGCCGACAAGATTATTCAGATCGTCTCCCAGCCCTACTCTCTTGGCGACAAACGCGCGATTATTGGCACATCGGTGGGCGTTGGCATCGCCCCGTTTGATGGTGACACACGCGACGATTTGATCCGCAGCGCCGATCTCGCGCTCTACGCGGCCAAGAATGGCGGCCGAGGGGCGTTCCGCTTCTATTCCAGCGACCTGAAGGACGAAGAAGAAGTTCGTCAAATGATGTTGGACGAGCTTCGCATTGCGCTAGAAGAAGGCCAACTGCACCTTGTCTACCAACCGGTTGTGTCCATCAGTTCTGGCAATGTTGTATGTCTAGAAGCGCTGATGCGCTGGACGCATCCCGAACGTGGGATGATCAGTCCGGGCCAATTCATTCCGATTGCCGAAGATTCTGATCTCATCAACAATCTCGGTGAATGGGCAATTCGCACTGCATGTGAAAAGGCCAAGGAATGGCCTGAAGAAGTGCGCATCGCCATAAACGTCTCGGCAATTCAGTTTGCCAATCCCGATTTCCCGACTGTCGTCGCCAGCGCTCTCGCGCATTCTGGCATTACGCCAACGCGCGTTGAACTTGAACTGACAGAGAGTATCTTTGTCGGCGATAGCGACGAGATTGAGCAGACGTTTGCTCAACTCAAAGGTCTGGGTGTGCGTCTCGCACTCGACGATTTCGGCACTGGCTATTCCTCGCTTAGCTATCTGCGCTCTGCTCCCTTTGACAAAATCAAGGTGGATAAGAGCTTCGTCGATTCCTGTACGCAAGATGACAAGAACAGCGCGAAAATCATCGCGGCTATCATCGGTCTTTCCAATGCGCTCAATATGGAAACAACTGTCGAGGGCGTTGAAGCCTTCGATCAACTGGAAGTGGTCAAGGAAAAGGGCGCCAAGTACATTCAGGGCTTCCTCTATTCGCGACCGCTCACGCCCGACAATGTCAGCGAGTATTTTGAAAGCGGCGATTTTGCGATCGATCCCGCTGGCCCCGACGTTTACCGCCCTGACCGCCGCTCGGTCTATCGCCGCGTGGGCGCAATTCACGAGGACTATTACTACAACGCCGTGATGCGCGATCTATCCCGCTCCGGAGCGGGTCTGGAAGGCATTGTGGGTCTAGAAAAGGGCACACAGCTGGTGCTCGACATGGGCGAAGGCCAGTTGCAAGTTTGCACAGTGATGCGCATCGACGGCTCCGAATTTGGTGTCGAGTTCGAGAACCCGCTGGTTGATGATGGCGCAGGCGGCCTGTGCACGCGACATCGCGTCTCACGCTACACAATCAAGGCAGCAGGATTGCCAAAGAAGCCAGGTACAGCGGGCCCCAATGAGGGCAAACGCAACGAATCCAAACCGCTGTTTATGGAAGTGGCCGCTGGAGGTTAGGGTTTCGCAGTCGCGAAAGCCTCTGCAGCCGATCTCCATTGCAAACAGCAATCTAATCGCCCACACTCGGCCTCCGCTTTGGGAGAGACAATGTGGCGACAGTACTTGATCGCGATGAAACAGACACCGGCTCGCTCGATATCCGGCCGATGACACCAGCTATCGGCGCAGAGATTCTCGGCATCGATTTGGGCGCATCGGATGTCGCCGAGCACGTTCCAGCCATTCGGGCTGCTTTGCTCAAGCACGGGGTGATTTTCTTCAGAGGTCAGGATCTCACTCAGGAACAACACATTGCGTTCGCGCGCCATTTTGGCGAATTGGAAGTCCATCCGGCGACGCCCAAAGATCAGCAACACCCAGAGGTGCTGCGCATCGCGTATGGACCGGAACGCCGTGGTCAAGAAAACTTTTGGCACTCTGATGTGACTTGGCGGGAGAAGCCTTCGCTCGGCTCAATCCTCCTCGCGCGCGAAGTGCCTGACTGCGGAGGGGACACCTGCTTTGCCAATATGCACTTGGCGTATGAACAGCTTTCAGAAACGATGAAACGGCAATGCGAACAACTTGTGGCCGTTCATGATATCAGCCGGGTGTTCGCAAAACGGCTCAACAAGGCACCCGAGGAACTGCACGACAAATACCCGCCGATGCGCCATCCCGTCATTCGGACTCATCCAGAAACAGGCAAGCGGGCAATCTACGTCAACACTGCTTTCACA
>CAKZSF010000360.1 GCA_937920575.1 uncultured Sphingomonadaceae bacterium
CGTGCCTTCTTCGAATCGTTTCGCAAATATCGCGCCCATGCAAAACAAGGAAAGAACTGTTGGCTGGTTCTGATTGATCTGGACGGGTTCAAATCGGTCAACGATATTTACGGGCATATCATTGGCGATGAATTGCTGAAAAGAGTCGCCGACAGCCTCACCACCTATTGTGGCGATAAGGCCTTTGTCAGCCGAATGGGCGGCGACGAGTTTAATCTCATTCTGCACGACGAAACAGATATCGACGATGTCGTGAACTGGTGCGAACAGCTGCTCATTGTCCTGTCTCGAACGTTCCATATCTCTGGGCGGCTCATTCAGATCTCCGGATCAATGGGCTGTGTCCAGATCGATGGCGAACAGGAGGCCACGCGCCAGATCAACAGTGCGGACTATGCGCTGATGCACGCCAAGCGGAGCGGCAAGAACCGCGTCGTGTTGTTTGATGATACGCATGCCCAATTGGCGACCGAGCGTTTCAAGGTTGAGCATGCATTGCGGATGGCGGATTTCTCCAAAGAAATCGAACTGTTGTATCAACCGCAAGTCGATCTGAACGACGAGATTATCGTCCGTGCAGAGGCGCTCGCCCGGTGGCACAGCCCAAGCTTGGGCACAATCGAACCGGCAAACTTTATAGAGGTTGCCGAGGAAACAGGGCTGATCGCCCATATCACAATGGCAGTGTTGGGCAGAGCGCTTGAAGAGCTAAAATCAAGCGTAATCCCTGTTCCGTTGTCGATAAACCTATCCAGCCAGGACCTTATTTCAGATCAGGTCATCGACCAGGTTATAGACCGTGTTCGCACCTCTGGAATCGATCCCTCCCTGATCGAATTCGAAGTCACGGAAACAGCGATGATGGCCGACGTGCAGAAGGCATCGGCCAATCTGAAACGGCTGGCCGATTGTGGACATTCAGTCGCGCTCGATGATTTTGGCACTGGCTATTCAAACTTCGCCTATTTGCGCAATCTGCCTATCACAAAGCTGAAAGTTGACCGGTCATTCCTTGAAAACCTTGGCGACCCGATGACAGAGAAAATTCTGTTTTCGCTGGCCGGGATGGCAAGGACGCTGGGTGTTCACTGCTTGCTCGAAGGGATCGAGGACGAGCTTGGACTGGTCTTGGCCAAACGCGTTGGCGCGGAATCCGTGCAAGGCTATCTGTTCGGCAAGCCAATGAGCTCGGAGGATCTTCGCAGCGTGATTGCGCAAGGAATGCCAGCGCTCGATTGTAGCAATTGACCTGACCCTATCCGTTCGCTGACTATTCCGTTCGATACTCTTGCCCTGCCCCCTTGCATTTGCGGCCCAATCCGCGAAACTCGGTTTGGGTCGCGAGAATACGGGGGTTTACGCGAGAATGGACCAGTCTGAGCGCAGCGCAGCGCTGATGAGTTTGCTTGGTTGCACAGATGCATCCGCCAACGCGCTTGGCCAGACAATGCAGTTCCACACCTTTCCAGCAAAGACCGTGCTGTGCCACCAAGGTGATCAGATCGAGGATCTCTGGCTCATTCTGAGCGGTTCGCTCCAACTCCAAACCTTGTCGATCGAGGGGCAAGCGACTGTTATCTCGACCTTTGGTCCTGGGGAACTGGTCGGGGCGTTCCCTCAAGAAAACGAACAAGGCTTTGACATTTTGACCAGCGAGCGAGCCAAGGCACTCCAGATCGGCGCACGTGCACTGACTGCAATTATGGAACGCCACCCTGATCTGGGCCCGGGTCTCGCGGCAATATTCGCCGGGCAGTTGGACCGCGTGCTGGACCGGTTGTCTGCCCGAGTGTCGCTCACCGCCAATGGCCGCTTTTACCGCGAATTGTTGCGGCACGCCGGAAACCGCGAGATCATCAGCCCGCCTCCGGTCATTTCCGCCATCGCCCTGTTGGCGCAAACAACCCGGGAAACCGGGTCACGGGCGGTCAGCGCTCTGGAACGAAGAGGAATTGTGAGCCGCGACCCACAGCAGCTCACGATTGTCTCGCGCCGAATGCTGGAAGATTTGATCGTTTAGGGAATAATCGACCACAGGCTGATCGGCCCGGTCGCCAGTGTGAGCTCGCCCAGCTCCTCCATTCGGATTCCCGGCTGCACGACTTTGCAAGCCATTGCTGTCTGCCAATCGCAGGCGATCATGCCACTGGGGGCCACTCTCGCCAGTTGCTCTGGCAGGTCTTTAATCTGAGAACCGGCGACCAAGCCAAAAGTCGCATCAGGCTCATCCTCAAATTGCGCGCCGACGTCATCCAAAGCGGCGCCCAAATCCAGATGCATGGCAGTGTTCTCACCTGTCCGCGCAAGCGCAGATTGTAGAGCGTCGTTTTGGCTTGATTGGCCGTTGGCCCGCGGAGACTGCGTCGAGCTGGCCCGCGCTGTTGCAATCGTCGTCATCGCCAGGCCTGCCTCGCCCCAAAGGGTGATAGGCATGCGAGGCGGTTCGCCCGTTGCGGCAACGGTTATCGCCTGAGCTGAGCTACGCAGCACATCCGCTTGCCGCATGGCTTGACCCATCGC
>CAKZSF010000361.1 GCA_937920575.1 uncultured Sphingomonadaceae bacterium
TCCATCGGGTCGTCTGCGATCAGCGGTTCGCGATCCGCGACGCCTTCGATCCGTTCGAACTGGTTGCGGCCAATGCCGCTGCGCATCAGCACTTGGCGTGTGCTTTCTGCGCGTCCGGCGGATAGTGCCCAGTTGTTGCCCTTGCGGCCGTTCGTCCAGGGCAGCGCATCGGTGTGACCGCGCACGATCAGCTGGCGGCCTTCGGGCTGTACGGCTTGCGCGATAATCGCGACCACTTCCTGCGCCTCGGCGGTCATCATGGTCGAGCCGAGATGGAACATGGAGAAGTCCGCATCATCGACCAGATCAATCCGCACGCCTTGCGGGTCGCGCACCACGCGCACCTGTTTGGAGAGGCGTTTCAGGCGCTCTTTCAGTGCGAGTTTTTCTTCGATCCGCTTGGCGATATCCTGCTGGCGTTTGGCGCGTTTGTGAATGTCCGCGCCGCCTTCCTTCGGGCCGCCGGTTGTGTCGCGCGGGATAGTGAGCGACTGGGTGCCGGTCTGCCCAGCGCGGTTGGGGTAATTGTCGACATCAGTGATGGAGCTGCCGCCCAACATGCCGTTCGAACCCGCGCTTTCATTGCGCAGTTTCACCAGTGTTGGTGTGAAGTAATCGGCCAATCCCTTGCGCTGTTTTTCGGTGGTTGCACCCAACAGCCACAGCAGTAGGAAGAACGCCATCATCGCGGTGACGAAATCGGCATAAGCGACTTTCCACGCGCCGCCATGATGGCCGCCGCCGCCCTCGATGGTGATCTTCTTGACAATAATCGGCGCGAGCGCCTCTGCGGGTGCTGCACCTTCGCCGGATTGAGTCGGGTCGGCCATGCTATTTGCCCCGCAGCGTGTCGAGCAAATCGGTTAGCTTTGGGCGATGCGCAGGCGGCAAACCGCTGCGTGCGGCCTCCACCACCAGCGGCTGCGGATAGCCGTGCAATGAGGCGATGATGACTTGCTTGATCGAGTGGAAGATTTGCCCGTCATGCGCGTTGATCTGGTTTACTCTGGAGGTCATCGGCCCGACAAAGCCATAGGCGAGCAGCACGCCCAGAAACGTACCGACGAGCGCGCCGCCAATCATTCCGCCCAGCACCGCCGGGGGTTGGTCAATCGATCCCATCGTCTTGATCACACCCAGAACGGCGGCGACAATACCCAGCGCAGGCAGGCCATCGGCGAGGCCCTGCATCGCGTGGGCGGGTTCCTCCATTTCATGCATCTGCGTCTTGATTGCGTTGTCCATCACATCCTCGATTGCATGCGTTTGCAGCGAGCCAGAGGAAACGACCATCAGCGTCAGCGTGTCGCAAATGAGGTTAGTGACGGCGGGATCAGCGAGGAGCTTGGGGTATTCGGCGAAGATCGCGGAGTTCTCTGGCTCTGTCACATGGCTTTCCAGCGCGACCGGCCCTTCTGTCTTCATCATCTTCATCAGCTTGCTGGCCAGCGCGATCGCATCGATGTGATCTTCGTCTGTGTAATGTGCGCCTTTGAAGACTTTGGCGAAGGCGCCGCCGATCAGTTTCAGCTCATGCGTCGTGTTGCCGATAACCAGCCCACCAATCGCCGCTCCGCCAATCATCATCATCTCAAATGGCAACGCGGTCAGGATCGGCCCCAGCGAGCCGCCCGCAATAACGAAGCCGCCAAACACCATGACGAGCAGGATCACAATTCCGATGGCAGCAAACATGGGGGTGGGGCTCCGGGGGCTAGAGGTCTGAGAGGTGCGGGGTTAGATGCTGTCGAACAGCGAGAGCGAAGAGACGCGCGCGAAGCTGGCCTGCGTGGCCTCCAGCGCGGTCAGAGTGAGTTGCAATTCGGTGATCGCGGTCGCGAGATCGGTGCCGCCCAGATCATTGGTCTCAGCCGCGCGGGTCTCACTCTGGACGAGCTGACGCCCTTGGATGGAATCCACCCATGCGAGCCGCGCGCCGTTGATGGTCTGCCCTTTGGTCAGGCTCTCAAGCGCGTTTTCCAGGCTTGCAATTGCGGTATTGGCGGCGGTTGCGGGATCGCCTGCGCTGCCTTGCAAGGCAGTGCTCAGCGCAGCGAGCACCGCGAAAGCGTCGGTGGTGCCGGCACCAACATCAAATTGCAGGAATTGCGGCCCGGTCAGGCCGCGCGGCACCGTTTGGCCTTGGCCGAGCGACAAGTCTCCGCTGCTCGCCGTGCCGACATAGACGACGCTGCCATCGGCCGCGACGGCATAGGCGGCATCACTGTTCTCGCCCGCAAACAAAGGCTCGCCGCGTGTGCCGGTGGCGTTGGCGCTGGCCAGAATGCTCTGGCTGAGCGAGTCGAGTTCCTGCGCGATCAATGTGCGTTGCTCGTCGCTGATTGTGCCGGTTGCGGCCAGTTGAGCCAGCTCCCTTGCACGGATCAGATCGTTGGCGATCAGCTCCATCTCATTGGCGGCGAGTTGCAAATCGTTGGATAGCAGCTGCGCGTTCTCACGGTCGACGGCGGCGATTTGCTCGGTGCGGTCCAGCGTGCGCAAACGTGCAGCAGCAGCGGGATCATCGGATGCGCGCGACAGGCGTTCGCCGGTGGAGATTTGCCGTTGCAAATTCTCGCTATCGGCGCGCAGGCGCGTCATTTCGCCCAACGAACGCTGGTAGAATGCGGCAGTGGAGTTGAGAACCGAGCGCATCAGATCACCTCAGGCTCAGCACAGTATCAAAGATTTCGCTGGCGACTTGAATCACGCGGCCAGAGGCTTGAAACGCCTGCTGATACCGCACCAGGTCGGCAGCCTCCTGATCCAGATCGACGCCGGTCTGGCTGGTCAACGCAATCTCTGCACCCGCAGCGATCGCGCCGAGCGCGTCGCGGTTGATGCTGCGACCTTGCACCGCGCTGGAAAGGTTGAACAGGATGGAGTTCGCCTCATCCGCCGGGCCATTATTCGCCAGCGTTGCGCGCATTGCGGCGAGGTTTCCGATGTCGAGGCTGTTTGCAGGCGCTCCGGCCGATGCGGTGGCGAGAGCGCGGGGGTCGCTGGTGATCAGCGCAATGTCTGTGATCGAACTGCCTGTCAGCAGGGCCGAGCCGGGAATGCCATCCTGATCCACGCCCGCTGCTTGGGCCGTGTTGACTGTGGAGACGATGTTGACTGCGAGTTGATCAAGCTCGGTGCGCAGATTGAACTGCGAAACGCCTGCCTCGCTGGTGCCTGCCAGACTGCCGCCGGTCAGCGTCGTTGCCGTGCCGCCGACTGTGAAGGCGAAAGACCCATCGGCGTTCTCGGTGCTGGCAAAGACGGCCGATTGATTGCCGGCAACCAGCGGCGCCCCGCTGGCATCGCCTATCGACACGGTCACGCGGCCAAAACTGTCGAATTGCGCCTGAATATCAGCATGGTCTGACAAGTCTGCGAGCAACGCATCGCGCTGATCAAACAGCACAGCGGCTTCACCGCTGCCCGCTTGCGCACGCGTGAGGGCATCATTGGTGAGCGCCAATTGCTCGGCGGCGAGATTGATTTGGTTGACTGAGTTGCCGACGTTAAAGCGCAGCTCGTCATAGGCTGCATTCAGTCCCTGATCCGCGACGCCAAATGTTTGCGCCAGATTGCCCAGCGATTGCAGCGCCTGCGCGCGGAGCGACGCGTTGAGCGGATCACCCGCCAGCTCGGCCAGCGAGGCTTCGAATGCGACTATGCCGTTGAACAACCCCGATTGCTCGATAATTGTTTCGGCATTGGTCAGGCCTTGCAGTTCGGCCGACGCGCGCGCGAGATTGGCCCCGGTGCGGCGCACTTCGGATGCCAGAAACGGGCTGTCGCTGCGGGTGATCCGGTTCACGGTAACGCCCGCCAGCGCGCTGCTGGCATAATTGCCAATGGTTGCTGCAGAGGCGAGCTCATTCATGCTCACGCCGCGCCGGCTGTATTCCGGATTGTTGGCGTTGGCGATGTTCTGCGCGGTCACGTCCAGTGCGCGCCGCGCCGCCATTGCGCCGCTCTTGCCGATCAGGATTAGATTGTCAGCCATCACGCGCCTCCGCTTGGGTTGCAGCGGGTGTTGGCGTCAGATGCGCGGACAGTTGGCGTTCGATTGCTTCGGCAATGCCAAAGGCTCCGCGTTGCGCGGAGATCTCGGCGATCTTGCCATCGAACATCGCCTGAAACTGTTTCAGACCCGGCCCGTCAAAGATCTTCTCCCCGCCGAAATCGGTCGCGCGGGCGCTGGAGAGAAGCTGGCGCAGGAAAATCGCCTCAAACGCTTGCGCGGCTTTCTTCAGATCGCCCGATTGCGCGGCCTCCTGCGCCGTGTTGCTCGGCGCGAGGGGGGCAGTTGTGGGCGTGATGTTCGAAATCATATCACCACCATCTCGGCGCGCAGCGCGCCCGCCTGCTTCAGCGATTCCAGAATGACCACGAGATCCGATGCGCCGACGCCCAGCATGTTGAGCGCGTCGACAATCTCGGCCAGTGACGCGCCGCCTTTCATCAGAGTGACACGATCTTCGCGTTCCTCGACCGATATGGTGCTGGCTTGTTCGACAGCGGTTTGGCCATTGGCGAAGGGCGCTGGTTGGACAATGCGCGGGCTCTCATCGATCCGCACCACCAGCTTGCCATGGCTGACGGCGGCGGGCGAGAGGCGCACCGCGCTGTTGATCACAACTGTGCCCGTGCGGCTGTTGACGATAACTTTGGCGGCGCTTTCTGCCGGAGAGATTTGCAGCATTTCTATCGCAGCCATCATATTGGCGCGCGCGTTGGAGCCGAAGGGCATGGCGATGGAGATCGTCACCCCGTCCTCGATCCGCGCGGTGCCGGGATAGTCGCGGTTGATCGCATCGCGCACGCGCTGTGCGGTCAGAAAGTCTGCGCGGTGCAAGTTAACTCGCAGCTCGTTGGATTGGTCAAAGCCGGTGGCGACGCCGCGCTCCACGGTTGCCCCGTCAGCGATCCTGCCCACGGTTGGCACATTGACAGTCAGCTGAGAGCCGTCGCGCGCCGAAACGCCCAGACCGCCCACCGCGACGCTGCCTTGCGCCATGGCATAGACTTGCCCGTCGGCGCCCACCAGCGGGGTCATAATCAACGCGCCACCGCGCAGGCTCTTGGCCTTGCCCAGTGTGGACACGGTGATGTCGATCGTTTGGCCGGGCTTGGAAAAGGCGGGCAATTGCGCGGTCACCATCACGGCGGCGGCGTTTTTCAGACCGGGCGAGACTCCGGGCGGCAAATTGACGCCCAGCCTGCCGGTCACGCCTTTCATCGCTTGAGTGAGATATTCCAGATTGTCATCGCCAGTACCGGGCAGGCCCACCACAACGCCATAGCCGGTCAGCTGGTTGGTGCGCACGCCTTGGAAGCTGCCAAGATCGCGCACGCGTTCAGCCGCTGCGACGCTGGGCCACAGGCTGGTGAGAAACAACGCCAGGATGAGGATGAGACGGGTCATGTCGTTACTCCTCAAAACGGGCTGATTGCGCTGAAGAAGCGAGACAGCCAACCCGGACGGCTCGATTGCTGGATCGCGCCTTTGCCAGTGTAGATCATCTTCGCATCGGCGATTTGGGTCGACAGGACGCGGTTGTCCGCATCCACATCGGCCAGCCGCAGGATCCCCGCGAACTGCACCCATTCATCGCCCTGGCTTAGCTTCATTTGCTTTTCCCCGATGATCAGCGCCGTGCCGTTGCCGCGTATTTCGGCAATTGTGACCGCGATTGATCCGCTCAACTGGCTGCGTTGGGCAGCATTGCCCTGACCATTGAACGACCCTTGCGCGCTGGCATTAAGGGCGCCCGGGTTGAGAAACCCGAGCGGGCCACTGGTGGGCGGTGTGATTCCGGCAGAACCCTGACGGTTGGTGGCACCGCTCGCGCTCTTCGACGAGTTTACGTTCTCGACCAGCAACACAGTGACAACATCGCCCACGCTGCGTGCGCGGTTGCCTTCATGCAGCGCGGCATAGCCATGACTGGCTTGAAAGATTGCGCCGTTGGTCGGCTGAAGAACTGCCGGCTTTGGCGCCGGGGGCAAGGCAGCTTGAAACCCGGTCGTGGGCCCTTTGCCTTCCAGCCCGCAAGCGGCAAGCGCAAGGGGTAGAGCGGCGATAGAGAGGATACGTTTCATGGCGGTGTTCGCTTTCACGGGTTAGATTGTCTGGTTGGCGTTGCGCAGCATTTCATCGACTGCGCTGACCATGCGGGAATTGATCTCGTAAGCGCGCTGTGCCTCGATCATTTCGACCAGCTCCTC
>CAKZSF010000362.1 GCA_937920575.1 uncultured Sphingomonadaceae bacterium
CAGCGCGCAAGTGGTCAAAATCACGCCTGCGGAACGCTCAACCGCAGTCACCGCCGCACGGCGCATGGGACTGAACGTGTGCGGCGTGGATATGCTGCGCAGCAATCACGGCCCGGTGATTATGGAGGTGAACTCCTCACCGGGTCTGGAAGGGATCGAGAAAGCCACCGGCAAGGATGTCGCCGGTATGATCATCGAGTGCATTGAGAAAAATGCGAAAGAGGGGAAAACGAAGACGAAGGGGCAGGGGTGATGCGAGTGCTCTTCTCATTGCTTGCGTTGAGTGCCCTTTTGCCGTCTCTTATCTCCGCTCATGAACAGACGGCGAGCGCAGTTTTGCTGCAATCAGAATACGAGACAAAGTCCGAATGGGTTGATGGCTCTGGATCGAGCAGTTCCAGTGGTGGACAGGTTCTTATTGAAACGTATCTTGGAGAGACTGAGGTAGGCAAACTCTACAACTACGACCTCCCAAGAGACGAGGACGGCAAGTCCAATTCAAATTTCTGGTATTTTCCGGCTCACGTGGTTGAAAAGTCTGACGGATCGTTAGTGCTGGCAGATCGTGAAGGCATCGAAAAACGTATTGATCAGTGGCTCGTCCAGCGAAAATGGCCGCGCAAACTTTGCGGGCGCTGGAGCCATGGAGGCGGTTTCCCATACAAAGTAGACTGTGACCCCGACTCAATTCTCAGACAAATTGCCGAGCTGGATTTGCGTTTTCCTAAGCTTGTTGAAGGGCAGACCTTCGAACATCCGTTGGGAAAAGAACCAGCAGTATTGCGCCCATCTGAGGATTCCGAGAACAGCCTAAAAGCAGTTTTTGAATTGAGCACCGACGCGGCCCGAAAGGATGAAGTTGAGCAAGCGCTCATTCTGGCGGAAATGCTCGACGAAGATTTGACACGCGAGCAAGCAGAGGCGGAAGCACTCGAAACCAGCTATAACGGTTCGATCACCGTTGAATTCGTATTGGACGAGGCTGGAAAGGTAATCAGCAAAACCGAATACGCCTCTTTCACCGTCAGTACTCCCAATGACGGTTCAAAAAAGAAAGAAGCGCGCACACGAGTTTTTAGAACTCCGTTCGATCCGATGACCGGAGGCTTGCTTCAAAGCCCTACCTAAACGGCGGCTCCGCAAACGCTCGCAGTTTTCGCGAATGTAGCCGATCACCCTCGGCCCTCAAACGTTCGCAGGCTTTGATCCCCATCTGTAGGTGGGCCGCGATGGCTTGTTCGTAGAACTCGTTGGCTTGGCCGGGCAGTTTGATCTCTCCGTGGAGCGGCTTGTCAGACACGCACAGCAGAGTTCCATAAGGCACGCGGAAGCGATAACCCTGCGCGGCGATAGTTGCGCTTTCCATTTCGATGGCGATGGCGCGACTTTTTGAGAAGCGGCGGGCCGAGCGCGTGTAGAGCAGCTCCCAATTCCGGTCGTCTGTGGTCACAACTGTGCCGGTGCGCATGCGTTGTTTCAGGTCAGATCCGCCGGCACCGGACACATCCTCTGCCGCGCCGGCCAGCGCCTGCTGCACCTCTGCGATGGGCGGAATTGGGATTTCTGGCGGCAACACGCTGTCGAGCACGTGATCGTCGCGCAGATAGGCGTGGGCGAGCACGAAGTCGCCAATCCGCTGGCTGGCTCGCAATCCGCCACAGTGACCGATCATCAGCCAAGCCTCTGGGCGTAACACCGCCAAGTGATCGCAAATCGTTTTGGCATTGGAAGGGCCGACGCCAATATTCACCAATGTGATGCCGCTCTGGTCTGGCCCGATCAGGTGATAGGCGGGCATTTGGTGCTTGCGCCAGGCGGTGTCGGACAATTGCTCATTCGCGCCAGATTCGATGTGTTCATCAATCCACAGGCCGCCTGCGCCCGACATCGCGGTGTACGTGCCTTTGCCGATTTGGCGTGCGCCCCAGTCAACGAATTCATCAACATAGCGGTGATAATTCGTAAACAGCACGAATCGCTGGAAATGCTCTGTGTTGGTGCCGGTGTAATGCGCGAGGCGCGCCAAAGAGTAATCGGTGCGCAGCCCGTCAAACAGCGACAGCGGCAACTGTGTTTCAGCATCACTGACTTCAACCCCGTCCGCCAGTTCATCGCCGATCAACGCGAGGTCAGTGCTCGGGAAATGCTTGGCCAAAACCTGTGGGTTGACGCCCGCCATGCCTGCACCGGCTTTTCCATCCAGCAC
This sequence comes from uncultured Sphingomonadaceae bacterium, assembly GCA_937920575.1. Lineage (GTDB taxonomy): Bacteria > Pseudomonadota > Alphaproteobacteria > Sphingomonadales > Sphingomonadaceae > CAKZSF01. The sequence goes on from CAKZSF010000362.1 coordinate 2,207, forward strand.
GTAGGGAAACGGAATTTCCTGCGTCGAAACACCGGTTTCCAGTTCAACGGTGTAGTCGCTGGTGATGAGTTCCAACTGCTCAAGCAGGTAATCAGCAAACAGGCGCGGTTGGGTTACCGTTGTTTTGTAGGTCCCGACCGATTCCAATCGCCCGAACGCGCGAGAGCGGTCGCTTGGTTCGCCTTCACCGCCAAAGGTCAACCGCAATTCGGGATAGCAATAGCTGCCATCACCGCGGCGCGATGCCGGTGGAGTGGTGCCGTCCTTAGCAAAAGCGGCGATATCTGTGCGGAGGTTGGCAACGGACTGATCATAGAGCCGCTGCAGATCTTCAATAATTGTTTGTGGTGTTCTCATCTTCGGTTCCTAACCGATTCTGATGACAATTTAAAGAAAAGCCCCCGCCTTTCTGATGAAGGGCGAGGGCTTTGCTTGTCTCTATGCCGGTGAAGGCAGCAGTAAAGGTGGGAGCGTCAGTCTTCCGACTTGTCGTCCTCAGTCGCTGCTTCTTCAGCCGGTGCGGCGTCTTCCGCGGCAGGAGCAGGCGCTTCTTCTGCGGTGTCAGCTGCGGCTTCTTCCTGAGCTTCCTCAGCGATCTTTTCCGCCGTAGCATCTTCCAACATATCTGCAGGAATTTCGCCCGGCTCAAGCTCTGGATCACGAGTGTTGTCGCCAGAGGCTTCCTCGATTTCCTTCTGCTCGTCAGCAAACAGCTGCGCGATCACGTCGACGCCTTGGCTTTGCAGCTCGGCTTCGTCGTCAGAACGGGCAACGTTCGCTTTGACCGTTACGTGCACTTCGGGGTGCAGCGCGACGGTCACGTCGAACATGCCGATTGTTTTGATCGGCGCGCCCAGAATAACCTGCTTCTTGTCAACTGAATGGCCTTTTTCTTCCAAACCGTTGACGATGTCGCGCACACTGACAGAGCCGTAGAGCTGGCCAGCGTTTGACGAAGCACGGATCAAGACGATCTCTACGCCATCAATCTTGCCACCAGCTGTTTCAGCTTCGCCGCGCTTCTCGGCGTTTTCTTGCTCAAGACGCTCACGGTTCGCTTCGAAAACCTTCTTGTTGGCTTCGTTGGCGCGCAGAGCCTTCTTGTTGGGCAGCAGGAAGTTGCGTGCATAACCGTCTTTGACAGTTACGACGTCACCAATCGTGCCCAGTTTCTCGATCCGTTCAAGGAGAATGATATCCATGTCGTTTCTCCTCCTACTTCACAATGTATGGCAGAAGGCCGAGGTGACGAGCGCGCTTGATCGCACGGGCCAGCTCACGCTGCTTCTTGGCGGATACCGCAGTGATGCGGCTTGGGACGATTTTGCCACGCTCGGACATAAAGCCCTGCAGCAGACGCACGTCTTTGTAATCGATTTTCGGCGCATTCTTGCCCGAGAAAGGGCAGCTCTTGCGGCGACGGAAAAATGCTCGTGCCATGATTAGTCCTCCTCGCGGTCGCGACGCTTACGCTCGCGGTCGTTCTTGCGCATCATCACGGACGGGCCATCTTCATGTTCGTCAACGCGGATGGTGATCCAACGCAGCACGTCTTCGCTCAGACGATTCTGACGCTCCAGCTCTTGCACGACGGCGCCGGGCGCCTCGATGTTGAGCATCACAAAGTGCGCTTTGCGGTTGCGGTCGATTTTGTAAGCGAGGTTCTTGAGACCCCAGGTCTCAGTTTTGGTGACTTTGCCATCGCCCTTTTCGACGATTTCAGTCGCTTGCGCTGCCAGTGTATCAACCTGAGCCTGGCTCAGATCCTGACGCGCAAGGAAAACATGCTCATACAGAGCCATGCGACTTTCCTTCCATTCCATGCCGATCGCTGGCTTGTCCCGCACCGTGCAGGGGCCCCTCCGGCTTTCTTTCAACGCACCGTTTCCGATGCGAAGCGGCGCACATAACGGTTTGCAGGGGAAAAGCAAGAGTGATTGCTTGCTATTTGCGTCCTAAACGGCGCGATAGAAGCGCTTGGATTTACGGGAGTTACGGATGCCTTCAGGATTGGTCGCATTGCTGGATGATGTCACGATCATTGCGCGCACGGCCGCAGCGTCAATAGACGATGTGAGTGTCGCGGCCGCGAAGGCTGGCAGCAAGACTGCCGGCGTGGTGATTGACGATGCTGCGGTAACGCCAAGTTACGTTACGGGGCTAAGCCCATCGCGAGAGCTGCCGATCATTTGGTCAATCACCAAGGGTAGCTTTTTTAACAAGCTGGTTATCCTGTTGCCAGGCGCGCTGCTCCTATCCGAATTTCTACCCGGTGCGATCATCTGGATCCTGATGCTGGGTGGGGCATTCCTCTGTTATGAGGGCGCTGAGAAGATCATGGAGAAGCTCGGTGGGGCCAAGCACGGCAAGACGCTCGAAGACAAGATCGAGAATCCAGCGGAATTTGAGAAGCAACGCATTTCGGGGGCAGTCAGGACTGACCTGATTCTGTCGGCGGAAATCATGGCGATTACGCTCAACGAGCTCGATCTGGATGTGTGGTGGGAACGCGGGCTTGCGCTGGCGTTGGTCGCCATTGTTGTAACCGTCGCTGTCTATGGGGCGGTTGCGTTGATCGTGAAGATGGATGATGTCGGGCTCAAACTGATCGAGCGCAAAAGCGGCTTCGGACTGACATTCGGTTATGCATTGCTGCAATCGGTGCCCAAACTGCTGACGTTCCTCTCAGTCGTCGGCACGGCGGCGATGCTGTGGGTCGGTGGCGGGATCATCGTCCACGGCACGCATGAGGTCGGTTTCGATCTGTTCTACAACATTGCGCACGGCGCCGAATATGCGGTCAAGGCCGCAACAGGGGCGTTAGCGGGCCTGATGGGCTGGCTGACTTATGCAGTTATCTCAGCCATAATCGGCTTGGCATTGGGCGTGATTATAGCAACAGTGCTGCACAAGGTGTTTAAGTTCGAGGGGCACTAAAACTCAACTGAGTTTCCCAAGCACATCCTTTGCAAACTGGCTCAGCGTGTCGTCGCGGGCGCCCATTATAACGATCCGATCGCCCGGCTGAGCGATTTCAGCCATGTGCGCGCCGCAATCTGCGCGCTCTGGAACGTGCAATGCGGTTGCGCCAGCTTCTTCGATTAGGCCGATGATCCGCTCTGTTCCTTCGCTGCGGTCGACTGTGCCGCCGTAATATACCGGATCGCACATGATCGTGATGTCATCTGGGCCCAGCTCGCGCGCGAAAGTCTCGGCCAGTTCGTGACCCATCTGGCGCAGCGGGCCATAGCCATGCGGTTGGAAGAAGGCGATCACCCGGCCTTCATGCGCTTTCAATGTCTTGAGCGTCGCTGCGCATTTCTCTGGGTTGTGCCCGAAATCGTCGATCACTGTGATGCCGCTGGGCGACGTGCCGACAATATCAAACCGCCGCGCGAGACCCTGAAAATCAGCAAGTGCGGCAACAGCATTGGCAACCGGAACGCCTGCTGCCGCTGCGCCAGCTATGGCCGCCAGCGCGTTCGACAGATTATGCCGCCCGGGCAGGTTCAGCCGCAAGGGATGCTCGCTGCCGTCATGACGGTCGACTACCAGCGCGGCTTGCTTTGTCGGGGCATCGGCTATGCTGCCCTGCACGATGCCGATCTGGGCTTTTTCCTGATCGATACCGAACGTGATCACTTCCTTGGCACTAGGCAGCAGCGCGAGCGCCTCTGGATCATCCGCGTTAATCGCGGAAATCCGGCTGCGGCCCAGAAAATCACCGAACAGCTGTCGCAGCTCTTCCATGCTTTTGTGGTCGAGGCTGACATTCAGCAACACGCCCACTGCAGGGCGATACAGCGCAATAGAGCCGTCGCTCTCATCCACTTCGCTTACAAAGATGCTTTGGCTGCCCACAAGAGAGCTGGCGAAGGGGCGATCTTCGCTGACGAAGTTCTTCATCACCGCGCCGTTCATAATGGTCGGCTCGCGCCCACAAGCGGCCATGATCCAACCCAGCATACCCGTGACGGTCGATTTGCCCGAGGTGCCACCAATCGCGATGCCCGCACCACTGGTGTTGAACAGGATCGAGAGCAGCTCTGCGCGCGTCATCCGCAAGCAGCCCTGCTCATTGGCCCGAACCACTTCCGGCACAGTGTCTTCCACCGCTGCCGAGGCAACCAAGATTTGGTCGGCGCTGGTTATCCCGCTGCCATCTTGGGCGAACAGCTCGAATCCCTGGCGCTCCATCGCGGCGAACTTTTCAGGCAAGCGACCTTGATCGCGGCTCCGATCTGATCCGGCGACTTTCGCGCCTCTGCCATTCAGTATCTGCGCGAGCGGCAACATGCCTGATCCGCCTATGCCGCAAAAGAAAAACGGGCGGGCCAGCAACTCTTCAGGGGTGGGCATATCTGTCATGCGCGCTTCGCTATGCAGTTGTGCCGCGTAACACAAGCGGTCTAAGGACTTGTCCATGACACGGATAGCCATTTGTGCCCCGGCGACCGCGATCAGGCGCGATCATGCCGATGCGTTGGAAGAACTGGTTGCCGAGGAATTTCCTCAGCATCAGGTGTGGTTTCACGAGCAATGCTTTGCGACGTCTGGACACTTTGCGGGCGATGATCTGACTCGCCTGACCGCACTGGTCGAATGCGCGAATAGTCCAGATTATGATGCGGTGTGGTTCGCTCGCGGGGGCTATGGCTCCAATCGCATTGCAGAGGCAGCGATTGCGCGAATGGGCGAAGAAGCCAAGGCCAAAACATTCGTCGGCTTTTCCGATTGCGGGTACTTGCTCGGAGCGTTGTATCGCGCCGGGATTGGACAGCCCGTTCATGGTTCCATGCCGGTCAGCTCGCGCAGCGAAGGTGGCCGCAAGGCTGTTCGCCGTGTCCTGCGCTGGTTCGATGGAGATCGGAGCGGATTGGAACCGTCGCTGGATGGTAAGACACCCGTGGTCGCGTTCAATCTCTACACCCTCGCGATGATCATGAACACGCCGCTGATGCCGGACTTGTCTGGCCATATCGTGATGGTCGAGGAGGTGAGCGAGCATCTTTATGCGGTGGACCGGCTGTTCTTTCATTTAACGCAGACGTTGCCCCGCATTGCGGGCATTCGGTTGGGCGGCGTTACAGCGGTGCCCGAAAATGACAGGTTATTCGGGCAAGAGCCGGAAGAAATCGCCAAATTCTGGTGCGATCGCGCCGGGATCCCTTTTCTGGGCAGCGCCAAGATTGGACACTATTCTGACAATCATGTGGTGCCGTTCGGGCTTGCCAGCCCATCAGCAACTGCCTAACGGCCCGCCAGAGATCAGGAGACACCAATGCGAGCTTTCGTTTATCCCGGCCAAGGCAGCCAAAAAGTCGGTATGGGCGCAGACTTGGCCGATGCCAGCGCGGCCGCAAGAGAAGTCTTTGAAGAGGTCGACGACGCGCTGGGACAGAACCTGTCAAAGCTCATGCGCGAAGGGCCAGAGGATCAGCTAACCCTGACCGAGAACGCGCAGCCTGCAATCATGGCCAACGCCATCGCGTGTCTGCGCGTGCTGGAGAAGGAGTGCGGTTTGGTGCTCGTGGACAAGGGCGATTGCGTAGCGGGTCACAGCCTGGGTGAATACACGGCGCTATGCGCGGTCGATGCATTCTCGCTGGCTGATACTGCGCGGCTGCTCAAACTGCGGGGGCAGGCGATGCAAGCGGCTGTTCCAGTCGGCGAAGGATCGATGTGCGCTCTGTTGGGCGCCGATGTGGAGAAGGCTGAGGCGTTGGCCAACACGGCGGCCGAAGGGCAGGTCTGCCAGATCGCCAACGACAATGACCCAACCCAAGTTGTGCTTTCCGGACACACGGACGCGATTGACCGCGCGATTGCAGGCGCGAAGGAGCACGGCATCAAACGCGGCATCAAACTGCCTGTCTCTGCGCCGTTTCATTGTGATCTGATGCAACCGGCTGCCGACGCGATGGAGGCCGCTCTTTCAGAAACATCGCCCGGGCCGTTCAAACTGCCGATCTTTGCCAATGTCACTGCCTCGCAAGTCACTGATCCGGCGGAAGAGCAAGCACTGCTGGTTCAGCAAGTCTGCGGCCGCGTGCGCTGGCGCGGAAGCGTGTTGGCGATGCAATCGGCAGGTGTGGAGCATTTTGTAGAACTGGGCGGCAAAGTTCTCGCCCCGATGATTGGCCGCATTGCGAAGGATGCCACCACAACCAGCGCGTTCACGATGGAAGACCTTGAAACGCTCGCTAAGGATATCGGATAATGTTCTCACTCGAAGGAAAAGCAGCTCTCGTCACGGGTGCGAGCGGCGGAATTGGCTCCAGCATTGCACGGGCACTTGCGGCACAAGGCGCGCGGCTCGCCTTGTCCGGTTCTAATGGTGACAAATTGCGTGCATTCCGCGAAGAATTGAACGCGGAATACGGCCACGATCATGTTGAGATCACCTGCGACCTCTCCAACACCGAACAGGTTGAAGAGCTAATCCCGGCGACGATTGATACTCTCGGCAAGATGGACATTTTGGTCAACAATGCCGGCATCACGCGCGACAACCTCGCGATGCGCATGAAAGATGAGGAATGGGATCAGGTGATGAAAATCAATCTGGAATCGACGTTCCGATTGATGCGCGCTGCCGCTCGTCCGATGATGAAGGCCAAGCATGGTCGGATTGTTACGATCACCAGCGTGGTCGGCGCGAC
>CAKZSF010000363.1 GCA_937920575.1 uncultured Sphingomonadaceae bacterium
GCAACAGCATCGGCCATCGCGTCTTCCGGCAAAGTCACGCCGAAGCGCACGGCATCATACAATGTCCAGCGCGGCGTCGGAATTTCCAGCACGCGAACATAATAGAACGCGTTTTGGCCTGCGACATAGTTGGGGTCGCGCCAGGTCGTGCGCAGTTCCGTCGCGCCGATGGTGTTGGTGTATGTCGCATCCTCGCGGTTAACGGTGTCGCCGACAGGCGGGATGATCCGGCCCACAGTGACACGCTTGGAGTCCATGTCGCTCCACACCACGTCATAGATGCGTTCTTGCATTTCGCCTGAGCTATCCAACCACCCTTTGATGACTTGGACACGGTCGAGGTTCGCTCCGTCGGGATCTTTCAAAGCGCTGATCATGAAGGAAGGCGCTTTGCCTTCGTCCTTTAGTTCGCCGCCCATGGGTACGCCGTTGGTGTAGCCTTCGCGCACCCAATCGCCGTCGAGCGTTTCCGATGTGAAATCAAACCCGCCAAACACGCGGACGCTCATCCGCGGGCCGGTGGTCGCGTAGACTTCGCGGCGAGCAAAGGCATCAAAGATTTCCGCACGCGTGTTGCCGCGTGCCCATGCGGCTGCATAGCCACCGGCCAGGTAATGCCAGCCAAACCGTCCCTCTCGCGTGCCCAGATTCTGCTGCGCGATAGCCCGGTCTTCATAGGTTGGTTCGTTGCCAGTGTGCTTGCCCCAGAAATTGTCCTCATCGCCGGTGGCGAGCGACGTATGGCTGTCGGTCGCGCCGATCATGCCAAAGGCGTAAGGGTTCACGCCAAGCTGCGCTTCCAGCGTCAGGCCGCGTTTCAATGCGGAGCGCGCATAGGAGCCTGCATATTGCGAGGGTTCGGTCTTTTCGCTGAGCGAAAGATTGCCGAAATCCCAACCTTTCACGCCGAAATCCGCCATCTCGTCATTGGGCGAAAGGAAGGGATGTGTTTCGCTGTCGCCCTTGATTTGCGTCACCTCCACCACGGGTTCCGCCCAAGCGCGCAAGGCGGCGTATTCCTTGGTCATGGGAGAGCCGTCTTCCATGGTCATGGGGAACATCAGGCCGTTGGACAGGTTCGGGTTGTGCGGAATGGCGAGCACTCTGCCGCCGGTGTCCTTTTCATATCCGCGCATATACTCCCACAATTGCGGGGCGGTTGTGGCAAGGCCCGGGAACGGCAGGATCTGGCGCGTTTTGTCGCTGCCATCGCGAAACATCACCACCCGGTGCAAATTGTTGCCATTGGGCATGGCGGTCCATTCATAGCCAGCAAAGGCCGTGAAAACGCCGGGTTCGTTATAGCGGTCGAGAATGCCCAGCTGGGTGTTCCAAAGGTCTTTGGTCGCCTCTTCTGCCGCCTCAGGGTCAGCCAAGCCCTCCGGCACATTGCCTTCGGCTGCCGCTGAGATCAGTTCGCCAATTGCCCGCGTTGATTGCTCGGGGCTCTCGTGCATCATGTCGTACCAGCGCAGCACGGTCTCGTCGCCGATCACCCATTTCACATACCAGCGCGGCGCATCATACAGGCGGCGTGTCGCACCCATCGCGTCGGAGTGGTCTGCAATAACGAGGAAATCGAGCGGCCGCGCCAGTTTGGACTTTGAACCGGTTGTCGCGGTGACCTCCTCACCGCGCGCATAGCGCAGCGCGTCCTCGGATCCCAATCGCGTCCCGAAGCCGAAAGCATCGACGGAGTTGTCAGTGTGGAGATGCGTGTCACCCCAGTAAGGGCGGTCGGGAAATTCGGCGAGGTCGATTGTGTCCGTACCATCGCCCGATTGCGCTTCGCTGACATCCGCGTCGCCTGAACAACCCGCGAGCGCGACAGCCAGCAGTGCGCCGCACGCCAGCGTCGCTTTGAATGATTTCCTCATGCCCTCTCCCCTTGGCTGCCAATACTGCGCAAAAGCGCCGCGTGGTCAAGCTTTCAGAGGATCAAGTGGCTGGCTCCACCGCCATATTGTCGATCAACCGCGTCCCGCCAATCCGTGCTGCGACCAGCAGACGCGCGGAGTTCTGCGGCGTCGCATTCACCTCTGCCAGAGACCGCGCATCGGCCAGCTTGGCATAATCGATTGCGGTGAAACCTGCGCCTGTCAGGGCGTATTCCAGCGTTCTGAGCGCATCGTGCACTTCGGCCCCTTGCTCGATGCTGGCAATCGCGGTCTTCATCGCGGCCGGCAAAGTTGCGGCAGCCTTGCGGTCGCTCTGTGAAAGGTAGCGGTTGCGGCTGCTCATCGCGAGGCCATCCGGTTCTCGTACTGTCGGCACGCCGATGATGTTTCCGGCACGCGGCAAGGTGAGATCAAGATCGCGCGCCATGGTGCGGATCACGGCGAGCTGCTGATAATCCTTCTCTCCAAACAGCGCGACGTCGGGGCGAACTTGGTTGAACAGCTTGCACACGACCGTGGCCACGCCATCGAAATGGCCGGGTCGGTTTGCGCCGCAAAAACCCTCACTCACACCCGTCACGGTGATATTGCTGGCAAACCCTTGCGGATACATTTCGGCAACGTCAGGAGCCCAGAGCAGCGCGACGCCTTCGCTTTCCAGCATGGTGGAATCTTCTGCCAATTGGCGCGGATAGGCGTCCAGATCCTCGCCTTCGCCAAACTGGGTTGGATTGACGAAGATCGAGGCGACAACATGATCGGCCTCTTCCCGCGCGCGCCGCATCAGTGTCAAATGCCCGTCATGCAAAGCGCCCATGGTCGGCACCAACGCAATGCTGGCACCGCCCGCGCGCAATTGCGTGACCGAGTTTCTCAACCGTTCCAGATGATTGACCGTTTGC